>NZ_JAKPBV010000003.1:0-209476 GCF_022662515.1 Lysobacter sp. M15
GCTTCGGCGCGACCTATGGATTACGGCGGGCGGTCGCGCCGAAGCGGCGCTCCTACGAGGCCTGGTGTCGGCGCAGCGCCCACTCCACGTGTTCACGTACGACGGGATCGTCGCTCTCGCTTCGCGATTGCAGCGCGGCCACCACGTCGGGCGACGTGGGCGCGTTCCCGAGCGCCACCGCGATATTGCGCAACCAGCGTGCATAGCCGCTGCGGCGGATCGCCGAGCCCTCGGTGCGTTCGAGGAACTCCTGCTCGCTCCAGGCGAACAGTTCGGCCAGCGTCGCCCGATCCAGATCGTTGCGCGCGCGGAAGTCCGGTTCGTCGGTCTTCTTCGCGAACTTGTTCCACGGGCAGACCAGCTGGCAGTCGTCGCAGCCGAAGATGCGGTTGCCGATCAGTGGGCGCAGCGCTTCGTCGATTGACCCTTCGTGCTCGATGGTCAGGTAGGCGATGCAGCGGCGCGCGTCGAGCCGGTAGGGTGCGGTAATGGCTTGGGTCGGGCAGATATCGATGCAGCGGCGACAGGTTCCGCAGTGTTCGGTGGCGGGTGCGTCCACCGGCAACGCCAGGTCCACATAGATCTCGCCGAGGAAAAACCACGACCCGCCGTCCTTGTCGATCAGGCAGGTGTGCTTGCCGATCCAGCCCAGGCCCGCGTTGCGGGCCAACGCGCGTTCCAGCACCGGCGCGGAATCCACGAACACACGATGTCCGAATGGACCCACCAGTTCCGCGATACGTCCGGCCAGCTTCTGCAGGCGCTGGCGCATCAGCTTGTGGTAGTCGCGGCCCAGCGCGTAACGCGCCACGTAGGCACGCTGGGGATCGCGTAGCGTCGTCCATGCTTCATCCGGGTCGCGGCCGTAGTCGAAGCCGACCGAAATGACGCGCAGGGTTCCCGGAATGAGCTCGTCCGGACGCGAGCGCTTGTCGCCATGTTGCGACATCCAGCCCATCGAGCCATGCAGACCCTGCGCCAGCCATTCGCGCAGATGCGTCTCGTCCTGGCCCAGGTCGATGCCGGCGATACCGCAGCGCTGAAATCCCAGTTCGCGCGCAAGCGCCTTGATCCTCAGCGCAAGCGATGCCGGATCGACAGCGTGGTGTTGCGGTGGCTGGGCGGCGGTCTGCACGATGGCGCAAGTATAGAATCCGGCGATGCACCCGCTCTCGCCCCTGTTCGACGTTGCCGCGCTGCGCAAGGTGGAAGCGCAGGCCTGCGCGGCGCTGGGCGGAGACGAGGTCGAACTGATGCGGCGTGCGGGGCAGGCGGCATGGCGCTACGCGCTGGAGCACTGGCCGCAGGCGCGGCGCATCGTGGTCGCCTGCGGCCCGGGCAACAACGGTGGCGACGGCTATGTGCTGGCGCGACATGCGCTGGTGTCCGGCCGCGACGTCCAGGTCGTGGCCCTAGGGGCGGGCTCGCCGCAGTCCGCGCCGGCCGCACGCGCCCACGCCGAATACGTGGATGCGGGTGGCCGCGTGGCGGTATTCGAAGGCGATCTTCCGCCGGGCGATCTCATCGTCGATGCGCTGTTTGGCATCGGCCTGACGCGTGCGCCGGCAGGCCAGGCCGCCGGGCTGATCGAGGCGATCAATGCAGCACGCCGGCCGATCCTTGCCCTGGATGTGCCGTCCGGCATCGATGGCGATACCGGCCACCGCGCGGGCGTCGCGGTGCGGGCCGCACGCACGCTGCAGTTCATCGCTGCGCATGTCGGGCTCCAGACCGGCGATGCGCTCGACCACGTTGGCACCTGCGCCGTGGCCACGCTCGAAGTACCGGCGGAGGCATGGAGCGGCGTTGCGCCGATTGCCGAGTGGCTGCAGCCTCAGATGCTGGCGGCTTTCCTAGGGCGCCGGCCGCGCAACAGCCACAAGGGCAGCAATGGCCATGTGCTGTGCATCGGGGGCGATTCGGGCATGGGTGGAGCGATCGCACTCTGTGCGCAGGCTGCGCTGCGCTCGGGCGCCGGCCTGGTGAGCGTCGCCACGCGCGCCGCGCACGTGCCCACGCTGCTGGCGCGCAGCCCCGAATGCATGGCGTCCGCCGTGGAATCCGCGCATGAACTCGCCGAACTGTTCGAGCGTGCGAATGTCGTTGCCATCGGGCCCGGGCTGGGCCGGCACGACTGGGGACGGAACCTGTTCCATGCCGCGATGGCCAGCGGCAAGCCCGTGGTGCTGGATGCCGATGCACTCAACCTGGTGGCCGAAGCATCCCGGGTCCTGCAGGACGCGGTGCTGACACCTCACCCTGGCGAGGCTGCGCGTCTGCTCGGCATCGCAGCCGCGCAGGTTCAGGCGGATCGTTTGAACGCCGCGAACCGGCTTGCGCGGACCTTCGATTGCGCCGTCGTGCTCAAGGGAGCGGGCAGCATCATCGCCGCGCCAGGGCGCACGCCGCAGGTGGTCGGCGCCGGCAATCCCGGCATGGCGGTCGGCGGAATGGGCGACGTGCTGACCGGTGTGATCGCGGCGCTGCGTGCACAGGGGCTCGATCCGTTCGATGCGGCGCGTTGCGGTGCATTGCTGCATGCGCATGCAGGCGATGTCGCAGCGCGTGACGGCGAGCGCGGGCTGCTGCCTTCGGACGTGCTGGCTTGTCTGCGCGCCGCGGCGAATCCATGATCCTAGGCGTGAACGCTCCAACGCCGCAGCTGTTCCTCGCCGATACCGACGCCACCGAGCAACTCGGTCGGGCACTCGCGGCAACCCGCCCACCACGCGCGGTCGTGTATCTGCGCGGCGAACTCGGCGCGGGCAAATCGACGCTGGCGCGCGCGCTGCTGCGTGCGCTGGGCGTGACGGGCGCGATCCGCAGCCCCACCTACACCTTGGTCGAACGCTATCCGCTGGGCGACGGCGGCGAAGCCCTGCACCTGGACCTGTATCGCATCGGCCATGCCGAGGAGCTGGAGTTCCTGGGCTTGGGGGATGCGGAGCCGGAGCTGTGGCTGGTGGAATGGCCGGAGCGGGGCGCGGGCGGGCTCCCGGACGCGGACCTGACCGTGGAGCTCGCGATCGAGGGCGCCGGGCGTTCCGCCCGACTTCGGGCGGAAAGCGGCGCGGGACGGGGCTGGTTGTCGCGGCTGGAAGAGGTTGGCCGGTTGCACGCTGTTTCTTCCGTTACCTGATAGGAAGTAACTGCAGGTTACGGATTATTAAGGGAAATAGGATTGCATTTCCCGATAACAGGTGCTTAACTTCCGGTCATGCGCGTCAAGGGGGCCACGCTTCAGAATCTGCTGCTCGGGCTGGCATTGCTGGCCGGAGTCCTGTGGAATTTGGCGCACGCCAGTGAAATCAAGGACTTGCGCGTTTCGACCGGAGCGACCGGTACGCGCGCCGAAATCCGGCTCGACGCCGAATCCGCCTTCCAGGTCATTTCGCTCGCCAATCCCGATCGGCTGGTGGTGGATCTGCCGGGCACCCGGTTCGCCAGCGGCGTTTCGCTGCCGGCCCCGGGCGGGCTGGTCAAGGCGATCCGCAAGGGACAACCGGTGGCAGGCACGACCCGGATCGTGTTCGACCTGGCCAGCCCGGTGGTCGCGCTCAAGCCGCACTTCGAACCGGGCGCCGGGGGCCCTCGGCTGGTGGTGGAATGGCCGGACGACGGCGCGACCGATGCCAAGGCCTCTGCGCCTGCGTCCGCTGCTGCCAGCCCCGCCCCGGATCCGGCCCCGCCCCAGGTCGACCCGGCCGCTGCCTCCGCTGCGGCGACCTCGCGCCTGATCACGGACCTGGCCAAGGCGGCATCCAGCACTTCCGCGGCCAACAGCTCCGCTTCAACTTCTCCGGCATCGCCGCAGCCGCCAACCACGAGCGATCCGTCGCGTGCGGTGCCGGAATCCCAATCAGGCTCATCGCTGCTGAAGCAGGGCAGCGGTACGGTTGCGACTGGTGTGCCGACCCGGATTGCGACCGGCGTCCCCACGCCCGCGCCGCAGGGGGAGACGCCGGCGCCCACGTCCAGCCATGCGCCGGTGCGCACCATGCAGGACGTGATGCGCCGTGGCGGGCTGCGACCCCTGGTGATCGCCATCGATGCCGGTCATGGCGGGCAGGACAGCGGCGCGCGCGGCGCAAGCGGGGCACGCGAGAAGGATGTCACCCTGCAGATCGCGAAAGAGCTGGCACGCCAGGTCAATGCGACCCCGGGCCTCAAGGCCTATCTGACCCGCGATTCGGATTTCTTCATCCCGCTGTCGCAGCGCTACCAGAAGGCGCGCGCGCAGAAGGCCGACCTGTTCGTCTCGATCCATGCCGACGCGTTCACCAATCCGGCGGCCAGCGGCTCGTCGGTGTTCGTGCTGTCGCAACGCGGCGCGTCGTCGCAGGCCGCCAAGTGGCTGGCCAACCAGGAAAACGCCGCGGACCTGGTCGGTGGCGTGCGCCTGCACGACAAGGACAACACCCTGGCCTCGGTGCTGCTCGACCTGTCGCAAAGCGCCACCATGAAAGCGTCCGAGGACATGGCCAACTACGTGCTGGGCGGGCTCAAGCGCCTGGGCAAGACCCACAAGCCGCACGTGGAACGCGCCAACTTCGTGGTCCTGCGTTCTCCCGACGTGCCGTCGATGCTGGTCGAGACCGCGTTCATCACCAATCCGGACGAAGAGCGCCGCCTGCGCGATCCGGCGCACCAGCGGCGCCTTGCGACCGCGATCCTGGATGGCGTCAATACCTACTTCACCCGTCAGCCGCCTCCGGGCACGCTGTATGCCGCACGCGCCAGCGCAGGCGGGGCCGTCGGCGGCGGCAGTCCATAACGCAATTTCCCGTGCCGGCGCTCAGCCGGCCGGTTCGGTGTATGCGGGTTCGGCCGGTTCTCCCACCTCGTAGTCGCGTTCCCATCCTTCGTTCTGGAGAATGATGGACTGGATCGCGACGCTGCTCGCGTTCGCATCCAGATCGGGCAGCGCCTGGTACTCGGATACCCAGCAGCGATACGCCTTGTAGGCGAGCACGAGTTGCCCGGCTTCGTTGTAGAGCTCGATCACCACGTCCTTGCGGAAATCCTTGAGCGACACCTCGGCACCGGGTCCTGCGCCGAAGTTCCAGACCTTGTTGGCCCAGCGTTCGAATTCGGTGTCGTGGCTGATGCCGCGCTCCAGCACGATCGGTTCGAACGTGGTCCGGCCGGGGGATTTGCGCCGCATGCTCGGATCCCCGCCTTCGCGGTGCTCGATCACTTCCGTGGTCCGGCGCAAGGCACTGATCCGGTGGACGCCGGCGACGTAGCGGCCATCCCACTTCACCTTGAACTTGAAATTCTTGTAGGGATCGTGGCGATGCGGATTGACGGTGAATTGCGCCATGGCGTTTGCGTGGTCGGGGGATAACGCAAGCTAACGCGCCGGCGGACACAGAGCGGTCAAGCCGACGTTGCCGGACGGTGCAGCCGCTATCATGCGCGGCGTGCCGATCCGACCGCTGCCCGAGACCCTGATCAACCAGATCGCCGCCGGCGAAGTGGTCGAACGACCCGCATCGGTGGTGAAGGAGCTGGTCGAGAATGCGCTTGATGCCGGTGCGCGCCGCATCGACATCGATCTGGAAGAGGGCGGCGTGCGCCTGATCCGGGTGCGCGACGACGGCGCCGGCATGCAGGCCGATGACCTGCCGCTGGCGATCCAGCGCCATGCCACCAGCAAGATCGCCTCGCTCTACGACCTCGAGGCGGTGGCCACGCTCGGGTTCCGGGGCGAAGCGCTGCCGTCCATCGCCTCGGTCAGCCGGTTCATGCTCGCCTCGCGCCGCGACGGCGATGCGCATGGCACGGCATTGCAGGTCGAAGGCGGGCGGGTCGGCGCGCCGACGCCCAAGGCGCATCCGCGCGGCACCACGGTCGAGGTGCGCGAGCTGTTCTACAACGTGCCCGCGCGGCGCAAGTTCCTGCGCGCCGAGCGCACCGAACTGGGGCATATCGAGGAATGGCTGCGCTCGCTGGCGCTGGCCAGGCCCGACGTGGAACTGCGCGTGTCGCACAACGGCAGGCCATCGAGGCGCTACAAGGGAGACACGGAGCTGGGGCTGGGTGGCGGCTTTCCTGGCGAACGCCTGGTCGAAACCCTGGGCGCGGATTTCGCGAAGAGTGTGCTGCAACTCGACCACTCCGGCGCGGGCCTGCGTCTGCGCGGCTGGATCGCACAGCCTGCCTACAACCGCGCCAGCGCGGACCAGCAGTATCTCTATGTCAATGGCCGGGCGGTACGCGACCGCAGCGTGTCGCACGCGATCAGGCAGGCCTATGCGGATGTGCTGTTCCATGGCCGTCATCCAGCGTACGTACTGTTCCTGGAACTCGATCCGCGCGGCGTGGACGTCAATGTGCACCCGGCCAAGCATGAAGTCCGCTTTCGTGACGCGCGCCTGGTGCATGACTTCGTCTATCGCACCCTGTCTGCCGCGATCGCAGAAACCCGCGCGGGCGCGCACGTAGGGGCGACCGTAGGAGCGACGTCAGTCGCGAGCTCTTCCCAGCACCCCACATCCGACGCAGCGCTCGCGGCGCACGCCGCTCCCACGCAAAGCGGCGCCTGGCAGGCGCCGATGCGCCTGCCCCTGCCGCGCTCGGGCGTGGGCGAGGTTCGCGCTGGATATTCCGCACTGTACGGCCGCGACGATGCGCCTGCGCAATTCGACCGCGATCGCCATCCGGTCCACCAGCCCCTGCCATCGCAGGGCGACGGCGCCGTTCCTCCGTTGGGCTATGCGATCGCCCAGCTGCATGGTGTCTACATCCTGGCCGAAACCGCGGAAGGCCTGATCGTGGTCGACATGCACGCCGCGCACGAACGCATCGGCTACGAGAAGCTCAAGGCCGCGGCCGACGGCGAAGGCCTGCGCACCCAGCCACTCCTGGTGCCGCACACGATTGCGGTCTCGGAGCGCGAGGCCGACATCGCCGAGCGCGACGCCGCGGTGCTGGCGGGGCTGGGCTTCGAGGTTTCGCGCAGCGGCCCGACGTCGTTGGCGCTGCGCAGCGTACCCGCGTTGCTGGCCCAATCCGACGTGGACGCCCTGCTGCGCGATGTGCTGGCCGATCTGCGCGAACAGGAGGGCGCGGCTTCGCCAGGAGCCGATCGCGTCACCGCGGCGCGCGACACGCTGTTCGCCACCATGGCCTGCCATGGTGCGGTGCGCGCGCAGCGCCGCCTGACCATTCCGGAAATGAACGCGTTGCTGCGCGAGATGGAAACCACCGAGCGTTCCGGCCAGTGCAACCATGGCCGGCCGACCTGGGCACGGTTTTCGATGGCGGAAATGGATCGCTGGTTCCTGCGGGGTCGCTGAGATGAGATACGCCTGCGTTCTGGTGCTCGCGGCGTCCATGACGTCGCTGATTGCCTGCCGCGACGCGGACGCCCCTGCCTCCGCTAGTGGCGGCGGATCGGTCAGCGCTGGCCCGACACCCGCAGCTGTCGCCTTCGCACGCGAACAGCGGCGGTGGCGCGCGGCCCGGCTGGCCGACGTGACCCGCCCGGACGGCTGGACCAGCCTGGTCGGCCTGCACTGGGTCGGTCGCGGCCCGCATTACGTAGGCAGCGCGCCCGACAACGGCATCCGCATCGCCAAGGGACCGCCGCAGCTGGGCATGCTCGAGCTGCGCAAGGACGGTGCGCTGCGGCTGGTGCCCGCCAGTGGCGCTGGCCTGACCCTGGATGGAGCCCCGCTGACAGCGGCCGCCGAGCTCAGGAGCGATGCGGACGAGCACGGCCCGAGCGCGATCGGCTTCGACCAGGGCAAGGGCATTGCCATGGTGATCAAGCGCGGCGATCGCTATGCGCTGCGGGTCAAGCATGCCGACGCCGAAGCCCGCACCGGCTTCGTCGGCCTGGACTACTGGCCGGCGTCGCCGCAATGGCGCATCGCTGCGCGTTTCCTGCCGCATCCGCCGGGCAGGACCATCCCCATCGCCAACATCACCGGCGGCATCGACGACACCCCGAATCCGGGTGTCGTCGAATTCGCGCATGGTGGCCGGAGCTGGCGCCTGGAAGCGCTGGATGAAGGCGACGGCGAGTTGTTCCTGGTGTTCGCTGATCGCACCAACGGCCGCGGCAGCTACAGCGCCGGCCGTTTCCTCGATGCCGGCAAGCCCGATGCGCAAGGGCGCGTGATGCTGGACTTCAACCGCAGCTACAATCCGCCGTGCGCGTTCACTGCGTTCGCCACCTGTCCGCTGCCGCCCCCGGAAAACCGCCTCAACCTGGCCATCCCCGCCGGCGAAAAGGCCTATGCCAAACCGTCGCATCCCTGACCGAAGGATTCGCATGCGCGCCGTCCGCCTCCTGCTCTTCACCGGCATCCTCGCCCTGGCCACTGCCGCGCATTCGCAGGCACCCGCCGCCAAGCCCGAGGCTGCGCCCGCCAAGGCTCCGCCGGTGCCGCTGTTGTGGAAGGTGTCCGATGCCGACAACGCGGTGTACGTGCTCGGCTCGTTCCATATGCTCAAGCCCGACGACTATCCGCTGTCGAAGGACGTGGATGCGGCCTTCGCCGATGCGGAGCGGGTGGTGTTCGAGCTGTCTCCTGAAGAAATGGCCTCGCCGACCCTGGGCGTGCAGATGGGGCAGGCGGCGATGCGCACGGACGGCACGACGCTGGACAGCGAGTTGACTCCGGAGGTTGCGGCGAAACTGAAGGCCTGGATCTCGGCCAACACCGAGCACCTGCAGAAGTCCGGCATCCCGGCCCAGGCGCTGCAGATGTTCGAGCCCTGGTTCTCCGGGCTGATGATCACTCTGACCGAAATGGGCAAGATGGGCCTGGATCCCAAGCTCGGCCTGGACGCCCACTTCGCCGCAGCCGCGAAGCAGGCCGGCAAGCCCACCGAAGGCCTGGAGACCGGCGCGCAGCAGATCGCCTTCCTCGATGGCATGAGCAAGGACGAGCAGCTGCAGATGCTGGCCGAGGCGCTGGACGAGTCGGAGGAAGGTCGCACCGAGATGGAAAAGCTGCATCGCCAGTGGCGCGAAGGCGACGAGCGGGGCATCTGGGAAGGCATGGTCGCCGAGATGCAGGTCGAGTATCCCAAGCTCTACCAGCGCATCAACGTCGAGCGCAATGACACCTGGGTCGGACAGATCGCACAGCGCCTGGAGACGGACAAGGACGACACCCTGCTGGTGGTCGGCGCGCTGCACACGCTGGGCAAGGACGGCGTCGTGCACAAGCTCAAGGCCAGGGGCTACACCGTGGAACGCATCTGCTCTGCCTGCGAAGGCGCTGGCGAATCCGGCAAGAACTAGCCTCGACCCAGCCGCGCACGCCTAGGGCGCCGCCGGCTCCAGCACGATGCAGTCCACCGGGCACGCCGGCAGGCACAGCTCGCAGCCGGTGCATAGCGGTGCGATCACGGTATGCATCAGCTTCGATGCGCCGACGATCGCATCCACGGGACAGGCCTGGATGCACTTGGTGCAGCCGATGCAGTCGGCTTCGACGATCAACGCCACCTGCGGCGGCTTGTACGTGCCGCGGCTGCGGTCGTAGGGCTTCGTATCGACATGGAGCAGGCGCGCCAGGGCCAGGGCGCCGGCGTCGCCGCCGGGCGGGCAGCGGTCGACATCGGCCTCGCCACGGGCCATGGCTTCGGCATAGGGCCGGCAACCCGGGTAGCCGCACTGCCCGCACTGGGTCTGCGGCAGCAGGCGGTCGATGCGTTCGACCAGAGCGGGGATTGGGGATTCGGGATTTAGCTGGTTCATGGCCCTGGGTGGCGAGTGCGAAGGTGCCGCACTCATGGATCCCGAATATCCAATCTCCAATCCCAGCCCTACCGCACCGGCATGCCCGGCTGCGCGGCCGGGTCGGCGTCGAGCAGCGCCAGCGCGCCGCCGTCGAAACCGGCCGACAGGATCATGCCTTCGCTGACACCGAAACGCATCTTGCGCGGCGCCAGGTTGGCGATGAACACCACGTTGCGGCCGACCAGGGCAGCAGGCTCCCCGTAGCTGGCGCGGATGCCGCTGAAGATCTGGCGCTTGCCCAGTTCGCCGGCGTCCAGTTCGAAGCGCAGCAGCTTGTCGGAGCCTTCGACGAATTCGCAGGCCAGGACCTTGCCGATGCGCAGGTCGAGCCTGGCGAAATCCTCGATGGCGATGAAATCGCCATTCGCCGGAACGGCTTCAGCCGCGGGCGTCTCCGCTTTCGCCGGCTTGCCGGTCGCGGCTGAAGCCGCTTCTGCGCGCGTGCTGGCTTGCAGCGTGTCCTTGCTGGCTTCGGTCATGGCTTCGATACGCTTCGGGTCGATGCGGGTGAAAAGCAGTGGATAGGAAGAAGCAAGCGTGCGGCCTGCGAGATCGACGCGCCTGTCCAGCGCCAGTTCGACGCCGAGGTAATGTTCCGCCTTGGCAACTGTCGCTGGAAGGATTGGCTTGAGTGCGCTGGCGATATCGGCGAAGGCCTGCAGCGCCGTGCTCAGGACGACATGCAATTCCTCGCGGCGTGCCGGATCCTTGGCCAGCGTCCATGGCGCAGTATGGGCGATGTATTCGTTGACCTGGTCGGCTGCGGTCATCGCATTACGGGCGACAGCCGCGAAGTTGTTCTCCGCATACAAATCAGCTGCGAGCGTATATGTGTGGGCGGCAACGCTGCCGAGCAGGGTTGACTGTCGTGTCCATACATCGCCCAGGGCATCGGTTTCGCTGCCGAGCGATGGTGGTACCCAAAGCCTGTTGTCGAAGTGGTTCTCCAGGAGCTTCGCGCAACGGCTGGCGATGTTGACGAACTTGCCCACGATGTCGCTGTTCACGCGGGCGACGAAGTCGGACAGATTCAGGTCCAGGTCGTCCACGCCGCCAGACGACTTGGTGGCGAAGTAATAGCGCAAGGCTTCCGGATCCAGGCCGCTGTCCAGATAGGTCCGCGCCATCACGAAGGTGCCGCGCGACTTCGACATCTTGGCGCCATCTACGGTGAGGTAACCGTTGACGTGCAGCCGGCGGGGCGGCTTGAAGCCCGAACCGGTCAGCACCGCCGGCCAGAACAGCCCGTGGAAGTTGACGATGTCCTTGCCGATGAAGTGGTGCAGCTCGGCGGTGCTGTCGTGCGCGACCAGGCCGTAGAAGTTCAGCCCGTCGCGCTCGCACAGCGTCTTCAGGCTGCTGAGGTAGCCGATCGGCGCATCCAGCCACACGTACAGGTACTTGCCCGGATGTCCGGGGATCTCGAAGCCGAAATAAGGCGCGTCGCGCGAGATGTCCCAGGGTCGCAGGCCGCCTTCGCCATCCAGCCACTCCATCAGCTTGGCTTTCACGCCCGCCACCGCGACGTCGCCGGCGAGCCATTCGCGCAGGAAATCGGTGAACTGTCCCAGCTCGAAGAAGAAATGTTCCGACTCGCGCAGCTCGGGCGTGGCGCCGCTGACCACCGAGCGCGGCTCCTTCAGGTCGGTGGGTGCATAGGTCGCGCCGCAGTTCTCGCAGTTGTCGCCGTACTGGTCGGGCGTGCCGCAGTTGGGGCAGATGCCCTTGACGTAGCGGTCGGGCAGGAACATGCCGCGCACCGGGTCGTACAGCTGCTGCACCAGGCGCCGGGCGACATGGCCGTTGTTGTCGAGCTTGGCGTAGATCGCCTCGGTGAGCTGGCGATTGCCGGCCGAGTGGGTCGAATCGTAATGGTCGAAGGCCACGCCGAAATCGGCGAAGTCGCGCTCGTGCCCGGCCTGCACGCCCGCGATGAACGCCTCGGGCGTGGTGCCGGCCTTCTCCGCGGCCAGCATGATCGGCGTGCCATGGGTATCGTCGGCGCAGACGTAATGCACGATGTCGCCCGCCATGCGTCGCGCGCGCACCCAGATATCGGCCTGGATGTAGCCCACCAGGTGCCCCAGGTGCAGCGGGCCGTTGGCATAGGGCAGGGCGTTGGTGACGACGAGCGTGCGCGGCATGCGATAAGCCTGATAACGACGGGAAATTATCGCATGCCAACGCAAACGGCCCGGCGAGTGCCGGGCCGTCTGGATGCTGCCGGGAGCGGGAATTTTACTCGCGCACCCAGGTCTGCTCGCGGCAGATGAAAGCCAGGCAGCCGGACACGCCGAGTTTGTCGGCGCTGAGCATCTTCGCCTTCGACTTGTAGGTCTTGCCCTTGGCGGGATCCAGGATCGTGCCGCCTGCCCAGCCGGAACCACTCTCGCGCAGGCCCCACAGGATGGTCATGCCCTTGACCGGCTTGCCCTTGTTGGCGCCATCGCACTTGTCGCACTTCGGATTGGGGCCGCGGTCGGAACTCAGGACGTCGACCACCTTGCCCTGCAGGGTGCCGTTGGTCATCTGCTGGATCTCGACGATCGACTTCACCTTGCCGGTCTCGTCGTCGATGGTCTTCCAGCGGCCGATCGGCGAGCTCTGGGCGAATGCCGCGACCGGCAGGATGGCGAGCAGCGCCGCCACGAACTTCATACGCATGTTGTCCCCTCCAGGAGTTGCGTGATGCCGGAGGCGATGGAGCCATCCGGATGCGCGCCTTTATACCGGATTCGGTGGCGTATGGAGTGCGCGGACGCGCTGGTTCAGCCCACGGCGCGGAAAACACGGGGTGGCATTCACCTGTTCGTTAAGATGGCGCTATGTCGACCATCCATGCCCATGCCGTCCAGCCCACGCTCAGCCCGTTGCCGCGGGTCCGCAACATCATCGCGATCGGTTCGGGCAAGGGTGGAGTCGGCAAGTCCACCACCGCGGTGAACCTGGCCCTGGCGCTGGCCGGCGGGGGCGCGCGGGTCGGGCTGCTGGACGCGGACATCTACGGGCCGAGTATCCCGACCATGCTCGGGCTCTCCGGCCGTCCGGACAGTCCGGACGGAAAGGCGATCCTGCCGATGCGGGCGCACGGGATCGAGGCGATGTCGATCGGCCTGCTCGTAGACCTGGACACACCGATGATCTGGCGCGGGCCGATGGCCACCTCCGCACTCACCCAGTTGCTGGGCGAAACCCTGTGGGGCGGCGACGAAGGGCTGGACTACCTGGTGGTGGACCTGCCGCCGGGGACCGGCGACATCCAGCTGACCCTGGCGCAGAAGATCCCGGTGGCCGGCGCGGTGATCGTGACCACGCCGCAGGACATCGCCACGCTCGACGCCCGCAAGTCGCTGCGCATGTTCGAGAAGGTGCACGTGCCGGTGCTCGGGCTGGTGGAAAACATGGCGGTGCATGTTTGCAGCCAGTGCGGGCATGCCGAGCATCTGTTCGGTCAGGGCGGCGGGGAACGGATGGCGGCGCAATACGGCATTCCCCTGCTGGGGTCGCTGCCACTGGAGATCGGGATCCGCGAGCAGGGGGATGCAGGCGTGCCGATCGTGGTTGCCCAGCCGGACTCTGCCGCCGCGCAGGCCTATCGCCAGACCGCACAGAACCTGGCCGAAGCCCTCGCCCAGCGCCCCCGGGCCAAGCCCTCGATCGCGGCCAGCCTGGCCGGTTAAGGACCCGAAACGGACCTGCTGCATTGCAGCATGCAAACCCGTTTCCGATGTGACCAAATCCGTCACACGCGGCCTGAAGGCCGCGTTTCTTGTCTACTCAACCGGGAGTTGTGCCGCGTGAATCGTTCGATCCGTCGTGCCGCGCTTGCGAGCGCCGTTGTTGCTTCCCTGGGAATGAGCTCTGCCGCCATGGCTGGCGGCCGCCCCGACCTGGTCATTGCCGGCCTCAACCAGGGCCGCCCACATCAGGCCGGGGAGTTACTGGTCAAGTTCCGCGACGGCGTGGGTCTTGCGCAGTCTTCTGCGTTCATCCGCGGCCTGGGTGCGCAGAAGATTGACACCGTGATCCGTGGCAATGACAAGCGCGGCGAGCTCGCGCTGCTCAGGCTGCCGGCCGGGCTGACCGTTGCCGCCTCGGTACGCGCGCTGGCCAACGACCGCTACCTCGAGTACGTGGAACCGAACTGGACCTACCGGCACCAGGCGGTGTCGAACGACACCTATTACACGAACGGTTCGTTGTGGGGCATGTACAGCGCCACCTCGACCCCGGCCAACCAGTACGGATCGCAGGCGGCGAACGCCTGGGCTGCCGGTCACACCAGCTGCAGCGGCGTGCTGGTCGGCGTGATTGACGAAGGCATCTACCACCCGCACGAGGACCTGGCCGCCAATATCTGGACCAACCCCTACGACCCGGCCGACGGCGTCGACAACGACGGCAACGGCTATGTCGACGACGTGCGCGGCTGGGACTTCGACGGCAACAGCAACGACATCAATTCCGGCGGCGCCAACGACGACCATGGCACGCATGTGTCCGGCACCATCGCCGGCGTGGGCGGCAACGGCAAGGGCGTGGCCGGCGTGTGCTGGAGCGGGGTCAAGCTGATCTCCGGCCGCTTCCTCGGCCGCCGCGGCGGCACCACCGCGAACGCGATCAAGGCGGTGGACTATTTCAGCGACCTGAAGACCCGGCACGGCCTGAACATCGTGGCCACCAACAATTCCTGGGGTGGCGGCGGCTTCTCGCAGGCCCTGCAGGATGCGATCGGCCGCGCCAACAATGCGGGCATCCTGTTCGTCGCCGCCGCCGGCAATTCGGGCGCCAACAACGACACCACGGCGAGCTATCCGTCGAACTATCCCAACGCGAACATCATCGCGGTCGCGGCCCTCACCAGCTCGGGTGCGCTTGCCAGCTATTCGCAGTACGGCGCGGTGACGGTCGATATCGGCGCCCCGGGCTCGGGCGTCTACTCGACTGTTCCGGCCAAGTCGGGCAAGAACCTGGTGTCCGGCTACGCCAGCTACAGCGGTACGTCGATGGCGACCCCGCACGTGACCGGCGCCGCGGCGCTGTACGCGTCCTCGCATGCGGGTGCCAGCGCCGCCGATATCAAGGCGGCCATCCTGGGCTCGGCGGTGCCTACGCCATCGCTGAGCGGCAAGGTAGTAACCAATGGCAGGTTGAACGTCACCGGGTTCTGACCGGTCGGGCGTGCGTCATCGGCAGGCCCGGGTTTTCCCGGGCCTGCTTCTTTTGGCGGCAGGCGAAGCCCGTAGAATGTGCGCTCCGCAGCCCGGGTGAGCGCATGAGCATCAAGAGTGACCGCTGGATCCGCAGGATGGCCGAGCAGCACGGTATGATCGAGCCGTTCGAACCCGGCCAGGTCAAGCATTCCAAGGGCGGGGCAGGCGAGGGACACCGGATCGTCAGCTATGGCACCTCGAGCTACGGCTACGACGTGCGCTGCGCGCGCGAGTTCAAGATCTTCACCAACATCAACTCGACCATCGTCGACCCCAAGGCGTTCGATCCGACCAGTTTCGTCGACATCGAGTCGGACGTGTGCATCATCCCGCCCAATTCCTTCGCGCTGGCGCGCACGGTGGAGTTCTTCCGGATCCCGCGCGACACCCTGGTGGTGTGCCTGGGCAAGAGCACCTACGCGCGCTGCGGCATCATCGTCAACGTGACCCCGCTCGAGCCGGAGTGGGAAGGTCACGTCACCCTGGAGTTCAGCAACACCACCCCGCTGCCGGCGCGCATCTACGCCAACGAGGGCGTGGCGCAAATGTTGTTCTTCCAGGCCGACGCCGACGACATCTGCGAGACCAGCTACCGGGATCGCGGCGGCAAATACCAGGGCCAGACCGGGGTCACCCTGCCGAAGACCTGAGCCCGTCCTGACAGCGCCGCCGCGCCGCGCATCGGACCGGCGCTGGCGGTCACGGCTTTTGGTAAGTGACGAAGAACCCCTGCAGGTCGCCGTTTTCGATGTACGGCTCCACGCTGACCACCTTGTAGCCGCGCGCGGCGAAGGCCTTGTGGGCTCGGGTCAGGTCGTTGGCTGCGCCCTGGTTGCGAAACCCCCAACTGGCGTCGACCCAGATCGTGGTCGCGGGCGCGTTCTCGCTGACCGCCTGCTCGGCGGCGCGCTCGGGTGACTTGCCGAACAGCGCCGCTTGCGCGGGCAGCGTGCAGGCCAGCAGCGCGACGGACAAGGCGAGGGTCGGGAATATTTTCATGCGTGCTCCAGAGGGGTCAGTATTCGGCGCCTGCGGCGACGCGCGGATCGTGGCGGGTGGTCAATGCAGTCGAGATCGCGATCCGCAGCGCCTCGGCCACCCGCTGCAGGGTGAGGCCCGTGTCTGCGGACGTTTCCGCGGCAGGATAGGGCACGTGGATGAAGCCGGCCCGAACCGCGGGGCGCCGTCGCAGTGCATGCATCAGGCCGTAGAACACGTGGTTGCAGACGAAGGTCCCGGCGCTCTGCGATACCTCGGCGGGAATCCCTGCTTCGCGCAGCGCCACCAGCATGGCCTTGAGTGGAAGCGTTGCGAAATAGGCCGCCGGTCCGTCTTCCACCACGGCGACATCCACCGGCTGCGCGCCGGCGTTGTCGGGGATGCGCGCATCGTCCACGTTGATGGCGACGCGTTCCAGCGAGATCCGCTCGCGACCTGTGGCCAGGCCCACGCACAGCACCAGCCTGGGTTTGGTGTCGCGTATCGCCGCGCGCAACACCTTCAGCGATGCGCCGAACTCGGTGGGCAGCTCGCGCGCGACGATCCGATGGCCGGCGATGCGCCGGTTGCGCAGTGCGCGCACCGCCTGCCAGCTAGGATTGGTGGTGGCGCCCTCGAATGGAGCGAAGCCGGTCAGCAGGATCGTCGGCACAGGTTTCAAGGCGGGCATGACTGCATTGTAGGAGCGCCGCTCCGGCGCGACAGTGGCCGAAGATCGCAGATCGCGCCGAAGCGGGCCCTTACAGGCTGTGGCGGAACACGATGAAGTACATCAGCGCGATGTTGCATGCCAGCAGCGGCAGCGCGGTGCCCACTTGCTGGCGGATCACCGCATTGGGATCCTTCAGTTCCAGCAGCGCCGCCGGCACCAGGTTGAAGTTGGCGGCCATCGGCGTGAGCAGGGTGCCGCAGTAGCCCGAAAGCATCCCGATCGCGGCCAGCGGTGCGGCGTCGGCGCCGTGCAACTGCACCAGCAGCGGCAGCCCGACGCCGGCGGTGAGCACCGGAAACGCGGCGAACGCGTTGCCCATGACCATGGTGAACAGCGCCATGCCCAACGCGTAGGCCACCACCACGACCAGCCGGTTCTCGACCGGAATCACGGCGCGCACCAGCCCTGCAACGGCCTCGCCGACGCCCGCGGCGGCGAACACGCTGCCAAGGGTCGCGAGCAGCAGCGGCAGGATCGCCGCCCAGCCCACCGCATCGATCAGGCGCCGCGACTGCTCGACCGCGCTCCACGGCGTCTGTCGTGTCAGCCGGCAGGCCGCAATGGCCGCGACCACGCAGGCGATGCCCAGCGCGATCAGCGTGGTCTGTTCGCTGCCGAGCAGGCGCACGCCGCCGATCGCGGCGTCCTTGAACACCACCGCCAGCAGCACGCACACGCCGGGAATCAGCAGCGCCGGCCAGAACAGGCGGTTGCCCAGGCGCGCGGCCTCAGCGCGTTTTTCGGCTTCGCCCGTTTCCGCATAACGCCCGCGCCCCAGTCCGCCGAAGCCGGCCAGACACGCCAGGGCCAGCACGACCACGCCGACGGCCGCCGCCGGAAGGCGGTCCGCGGCCAGGAACATCGCGCCCAGCAGGCCCCAGAACAGGGCCGTCGTGATCCGGCGCGGATTGCCACGATCGCGCAGTCCCAGCGCCGCGACGCAAAGCACATAGCCGCCGGCCAGCCAGTAGATCCACTGCAGGGTGATCACGGCGCGGATCCTGCCGCGGCGCGCGCACGCAGGGCCTCGATCTCGCGCGCCAGGCGCGCGTCCATGCGCAGCAGGCGCGAGGCGTGGATCACGAACGCGCAAATCGCCGTGGGAATCCCCCAGAGCGCGATCTGCAACGGCTCGAGCGCGATCCCGTTTTCGGCGAAGAAGCCCTGCATCAGCAGCACCGCTCCGAACGCGATGAACACGTCCTCGCCGAAGAACCGGCCCACGTTCTCGCTCGCGGCGGTCATCGCCTGCAGCTTTTCGCGGGTGGCTTCGGGCAGTGCGCCGTGCGCGTTCTCGGCTGCGCCCAGCACCATCGGCGCCATCAGCGGGCGCACGGTCTGCGCGTGTCCACCCAGATCGTAAAGGCCGAGCGCGGACACCAGCTGGCGCCCGGCCAGGTAGGCGACCAGGGCGCGGCCGGCGGTCACGCCGCGCAGTTTCGCGATCCACGCTTGCGCGCGCTCTTTCAGGCCGTGGCGTTCGAGCAGGCCGATGGCCGGCAGGGTGAGCAGGAACAGCGCCAGGTAGCGCTGCTTGGTGAACGCCTCGCCCAGCAGTTCCAGCACCTGCACCGGCGTCTTGCCCGCGACCAGGGCGGTGACCACGCCGCTGACGACCACCACCAGCGCCGGGTTCATGCGCAGGACGAAGCCGATCACGACCAGCGCCACGCCGATCAGCGGCCAGTACGTCGACACCTCGCCGATCATGCCGGGGCGGCCGGGGCCAGGATCCTGATGCCGTCGGCTTCCAGCGCCTGCCGCAGCGCCTGCGCAAAGGCCGGGGCGTCGGCGCGATCGCCGTGCAGGCACAGCGTGTCGGCACGGACCGGGACGCGCTGGCCGGTGCGTGCGATCACGACACCATCGCGCAGCATCGTGCGCACCTGCGACAGCGCGGTGTCGACGTCCTCGATCACCGCATCGGGTTCGCTGCGCGGCGTGAGCCGGCCATCGGCTTCATAGCGGCGTTCGGCGAAGACCTCATGCGCGACGCGTACGCCGGTTTCCGCAGCCGCGGCCGCGCCCTGCGAACCGGAGAGCATGAACAGGATCAACGACCCGTCGAACTCGAGCACCGCTTCGGCGATCGCGGCGGCCACGTCACGGTCGCGCGCGGCCAGGTTGTACAGCGCACCGTGCGGTTTGACGTGCTGCAGCCGGGCACCGGCCGATCCGCACACCTGCGCCAGGGCCTGGATCTGCCGGCCGACCATCGCCGCGATCTGCGCGCAGGGCAGCTGCAGCTCGCGGCGCCCGAAGTGCTCGCGATCCTCGAACGAGGGATGCGCACCGATCGCAACGCCGTGCTCCAGGCACAACCGCACCGTCGTGCGCATCGATGCCGCATCGCCGGCATGCCCACCGCTGGCGATGCTGGCCGAACTGATGAACGGCATGATCGCCGCGTCGCTGCCGCAGCCCTCGCCCAGGTCGCAGTTGAAGTCGATGCGGCGCGCGGGCATGGCGGCTACTTGCGTTGCCGGAACAGCAGGGACACGCCGACCGCGATCAGGATCAGCGGCCACCACGTGGAGAGCAGCCGGCTGAGGTCGAGATCGGTCCAGCCCAGGTTGCGGGCCAGGAACAGGATCCCCAGGGCGATCAGGATCAGGGCAGTGACGAGGTGTTGGCGCATGAGGGACCAGAAAGGAAAGGGCGCCGCGAGACTAGGCAATCGCCCGCCGCGCCGCAAATGTCAGCATGCGCGCGATCGCCCTTCGATGGCCAGCGCCAGCCGTGCGAAGCGCTGCCTTTGCAGCTCCAGCGCACGGCGCGCGGCCGCCGGCGTGCAGCTCCGGAAGCTGAGGCTGTCGCCAGGCCGCAGCTGGGCCAGCTTGGGCCAGTCTGCGCGGATGGCATGGGCGATGCGCGGATAACCGCCATGGGTCTGGGCGTCGGCCAGCAGCACGATCGGGCGTCCGTCGGGCGGCAGCTGCACGGTGCCGGGGAAGACCGGTTCGCTGATCCGCTCGCGCGCGGTATCCGGCGTCAGCGCCTGCCCCTGCAGGCGCAGCCCCTGGCGGTTGCTGGCGGCGTCGACGCGCAATGGCCCGTCGCAGAGCGCTTCGATGACATCCGGCGCCTCCCCGGGCAGGATCCGGATGGTCGGGAACGGATCGTCGTCCGGCGCCTGGTCGATCCACCACGATGCGGCATGCACGGCCGCCACCGCGCGCGTCGCACGCGATGCCAGCGGGAGCACGTCGCCCATGGCGAGCGCGCGCCCGCGCATGCCGCCGAAGCCGCCGCGCAGATCGGTGGACTTGCTCCCCAGGATCTCGGGGACCGCGAATCCCCCTTCGACCGCCAGGTAGGTGCGCGCCCCCTCGTGGCATGCGCCCAGTTCCAGCACGGTGCCCGCGGGCAGGTCGACCGGACGTGCCATCGGGATGGCCTGCGCGTCCACTCGCGCATCGATCCGTGCGCCGCACAGCGCGATGCATGTGGCCACGTCGAAACGCAGCACAGGTCCGCTGAGCGTGATCTCCAGCGTGGCCGCGTCGTCGGTATTGCCCGCGATCCGGTTGGCCAGGGCATGCGACCACGCATCCAGCGCGCCTGCCGAGCCCACGCCCAGATGGCGCCAGCCCGGGCGCCCGGCATCCTGCAGCGTGGTCAGCAGGCCCGCCGCGAGCACATGCACGCTGTTCACCTGCGGCTCCTGCGCGCCCGCGGCGCGGCCAGCCGAGCGAACTCGTCCGCATCGATCGGCACAAAGCGCACTTGTTGGCCGGGCGCGACCAGGTTCGGTGTCGCGCGCGCCGGATCGAACAGGGTCAGTGGCGTGCGGCCGATGATGCGCCAGCCCCCAGGACCCTGGCGCGGATAGATCCCGGTCTGGGCGCCGCCGATACCGACGCTGCCGGCGGCCACGCGCGTGCGCGGAGTGTCCAGGCGCGGCATCGCCAGGCCGCGATCCAGGCCAAGCAGATAGGGAAACCCGGGCGCGAAGCCGAGCATCGCCACCCGGTAAACGCCTGCCGCGTGGCGCGCGATCGCCTCGTGCGCGCTGAGTCCGGCGTGTGCGGCAAGCGCCTCCAGGTCGGGTCCGTACTCGCCGCCGTAGCACACCGGCACCTCGAACAGCGGCAGCGTGGCTTCCGTCGCTTCATGCGCGTCGAACGCACCCTGCCGCAGCCAGTCCCGCGCATGTTGGAGTGCGTCTGGGGCGGCGACGGCGTTGGGATCGATCCCCAGCGCCAGGCTGGCGAAGCCGGGCACCAGTTCGCGCAGCCAGGCCGGGCGCCGGCTTTCGATGGCGGCGGCCAGCGCGTGGACGCGCTGGTTGATGGCCGGATCCAGGCGCTGCTCGAAGCGCAGCAGCAGGGCGTCTTCGCCCAGCGGTTCGACGCGCCACTCCCGCTCGTTCACCCCCGCAGCGCGTCCTGCAGCGCGGCGATGCGCTGGACCAGCGCCTCGGGTGAGTAGGGCTGCGCAGCGACCCGGCCCCAGACGGGTGCGGGCCAGGCGGGATCCTCGCGGAAGCGCGCGATCACGTGCACGTGCAGTTGCGGCACCAGGTTGCCCAGTGCGGCCACGTTGAGCTTGTACGGACGGAACGACCTGCGCAGCGCATGTGAAGCCGTGTCGATCTCGTCGCTCAGCCGGTGTCGCTGCGCCGTGTCCAGATCGAGCAGCTCGACCGCATCGGCCACGCGCGGCACCAGCACCAGCCACGGATAGTTCGCATCGTCCATCAGGCGCAGCTCGCACAGCTCGAGCGTCGCCAGCGGATGGGTGTCGTCGGCCAGCTGCGGGTGCAGGTGCCAGCCATTCATGACAGCTGCGCCTCGAAGAAGGCGAGCGTGCGCTTCAATGCAAGGTCCGCGCTTTCGGCATGGAAGTGGGCGGGATCCACGTCGCGGTTGAAGGCATGGCTGGCGCCCGGATACACGTACAGTTCCGCATCCGGGTGCGCGCTGCGGTGCGCCTCCACATCGGCCGGCGGCGTGCTGGCATCGTCCGCGCCGAAGTGGAACAGCATCGGCGCCCGCAGCGGTTCCTGCAGGAACGGCACGGTGCGCGCGCCGTAATAGCTCACCGCCGGCAGGCCCAGGCGCGTATTGGCGAGATAGGCCACGCTGCCGCCCCAGCAATACCCCACCACGCCGACCTTCAGGCCGTCACCGCGCAGGCGCTCGGCGGCCGCGGCGACGATCGCCAGGGCGCGATCGAATCCGAGCTGGGCCGCCAGCGCGCGCCCGCGTGCGAATCCGTCTTCCCCGTAACCCAGTTCCACATCGGCCTGCACCGGATCGAACAGCGATGGCGCCAGCGCGCGATAGCCGCTGGCCGCGAAGCGCTCGGTGACGCTGCGCATGTGCTCGTTGACGCCGAAGATCTCCTGCACCACCACCAGCGCGCCGCGCGGCGCGCCGTCGGGTTCGGCCAGCCAGCCGTCGACCAGGCCGTGCGAGGTTTCGATCGCGATATCGCGGCCCATGCGCCGTCCTTCGTTCGGTTCGGGACGATTCTAGCGCCGTGGCTCCTATAATTCCCCGATGTCGCTCGCCAATCCAAAAGTCGGTTTCGTCAGCCTCGGCTGCCCCAAGGCTCTGGTCGACTCCGAGCGCATCCTCACCCAGCTGCGAGTCGAAGGTTACGATCTTGTGCAGAGCTACGACGATGCCGACGTGGTGGTGGTCAATACCTGCGGCTTCATCGACTCCGCGGTGACCGAATCCCTGGACGCGATCGGCGAGGCCATGGCCGAGAACGGCAGGGTCATCGTCACCGGCTGCCTGGGCAAGCGCAGCGAAGTGATCCGCGAAGCCTATCCGGACGTGCTGTCGATCAGCGGCCCGCAGGACTACGCCAGTGTGATGGAGGCGGTGCACACCGCATTACAGCCCAGGCACGATCCGTTCGTCGATCTGGTCCCGGACTACGGTCTCAAGCTCACCCCGAAGCATTACGCCTACCTGAAGATCTCCGAAGGCTGCAACCACCGCTGCAGCTTCTGCATCATCCCGTCGATGCGCGGCGACCTGGTCTCGCGCCCGGTCGACGAGGTGCTGCGCGAAGCCGAAAAGCTGGTGCGCGGCGGGGTCAGGGAGCTGCTGGTGGTCTCGCAGGACACGTCGGCCTACGGCGTCGACCTGAAGTATGCAGAGCGTGAATGGCATGGCCGGCCGTACCAGACCCGGATGCAGGCGCTGTGCGAAGGCCTGGGCGAACTCGGTGTGTGGACGCGGCTGCATTACGTCTACCCGTATCCGCACGTCGACAGCGTGATCCCGCTGATGGCCGAAGGGAAGATCCTTCCGTACCTGGACATCCCGTTCCAGCACGCCAGCCCGCGCGTGCTGAAACTGATGAAGCGGCCCGGCGCGGTGGACAAGACCCTGGAGCGGATCCAGCGCTGGCGCGCGATCTGTCCGGAGCTGACGATCCGCAGCACCTTCATCGTCGGCTTCCCGGGCGAGACCGAAACCGAGTTCGAGGAACTGCTGGATTTCCTCGACCAGGCGCAGCTCGATCGCGTCGGCGCGTTTGCCTATTCGCCGGTGCAGGGCGCAGCGGCGAACGCGCTGCCCGATCCTGTCGACGAAGCAGTGAAACAGGAACGACTGGCGCGCTTCATGCAACGGCAGGAGCAGATTTCATCCGCCCGGCTGGAAGCCAAGGTCGGCAGCGTGCAGCGCTGCATCGTCGATGCCATAGACGGCGAGCTCGCCATCGCCCGGTCGATGGCCGACGCGCCGGAGATCGACGGCCTGGTGCAGGTGCAGAACGGGCTCGAGGCCGGGCTGCAGCCGGGCGATTTCGCCGACGTCGAGATCATGGGCAGCGACGAGCACGATCTGTACGGTGAGGTTGTGCCGGAGCAAACGGCCTAGGGTCCCGGCGCCACGCGATCGGCAAGATCGCAATCGCGGAGGGGCGCCCCGGGGAACGTCCGCGGCCTCGCGGGAGTAAGCTTCTCCCGGCCATGGCATCGACCCCGGAATCCGAAGGCCGCCTCATGCAACCGGCGCGCACGGTGCTGCGCCACCGATGGCCCTTGCGGCTGATGCACTGGATCAACCTGGCCTGCATGCTGGCCCTGGTCGGCAGCGGCCTGCAGATCTTCAACGCGCATCCGGCGCTGTACTGGGGCGAGGCTTCGCACTTCGATACGCCGCTGCTGGCGATGGAATCGGTGCGCGGCGCGGACGGCAAGGGGCAGGGGGTCACCCGCCTGGGCAATGCGACCTACGACACCACCGGGCTGTTCGGTGTTTCGGCGAATGCCGAAGGTCGCAACGTCAGGCGCGGATTCCCCGAATGGGCGACGATCCCGGGCCCGCGTTCACTGGCTCTGGGCCGGCGCTGGCATTTCTTCTTCGCCTGGGCCTGGGTGATCAACGGCATCTGCTATCTGGCCTGGTCGCTGGCCAGCCGCCACCTGCGCGATGATCTGGCGATGCGGCGCCGCGACTGGCGCGAGGTGCCGCGCTCGGTGCTCGACCACCTGCGCTTCCGGCACCCGCAGGGTAGCGAGGCCCTGCGCTACAACCCGCTGCAGAAGCTCGCCTATCTCGGCGTGATCTTTGTGCTGACGCCGCTGGTCCTCCTCACCGGCCTGTCGATGTCACCGCAGCTCGACAGTGTGATGTCCGGATTCATTGCACTGGTGGGCGGCCGCCAGTCGGCGCGCACGCTGCATTTCGTGGCGATGTCGCTGTTCGTGCTGTTCACCCTGGTGCATGTGCTGATGGTGGTGTACGCAGGCCCGATCAACGAGATGCGTTCGATGATCACCGGGCGCTTCCGGGTGCGCGGTGAGCAGGGAGGAGCAGCCCATGCCGAATGAGGATTTCGCCGCCAAGCGCCGCCGCTTCCTGCGCCTGTCGCTGGGCGCCGGCGCGGGACTGCTGGCCGGTTGCGATGCGCTATCGCAGCGCGAGGGCTTCGTCGATGCGCTCAGCCTCGCCGAGCCGCTGAACCGGCGCATGCAGCGCCTGCTCACCGGCGACTGGCTCGCGCGCGAATTCCCGGCCGGCATGATCTCGCCGGTGTTCAAGCCCAATGGATCGATCGATCCGCGCACGCCCGAATACCTCGCGTTGAAGGCGCAGGGTTTCGCCGGCTATCGCCTGCGCATACGCGGGCTGGTCGAGCGTCCGCTGGAGTTCGCGCTCGATGCGCTGCAGGCCATGCTCGCGCGCACCCAGATCACGCGCCATGACTGCGTGGAGGGCTGGAGCGTGATCGGCCAATGGACCGGCGTGCCGCTGGCGCATCTGCTGGGCCTGGCGCGGCTCAGGCCAGGCGCGCGCTATGTGGTGTTCCACTGCTTCGACGACCTGCTGGGCGACGGCAGCCGCTATTACGAAAGCATCGACCTGCACGATGCGTTGCACCCGCAGACCATCGCCGCGTACGCGCTCAACGGCGCTCCGGTTCCGGTGGCGAACGGCGCGCCGCTGCGCATGCGCATCGAACGCAAGCTCGGCTACAAGCAGCCCAAGTACGTCCACACCATCGAGGTGGTCGACGGCTATGCGCGGCTGGCGGGCGGGAAGGGCGGTACCTGGGAAGACCAGGGATACGACTGGTACGGCGGGATCTGAGCTGGTCGCTGGTGGGAGCGGCCTCGGCCGCGAATGCTTTTCTCCCGTGGCCGATTGCAGCGAAAAGCGTCGCGGCCGAGGCCACTCCCACAGAAGCAGAAATCGCGGCCCAGGCCGCTCCCACGTCAGGCACCTCCGCCAATTGACGCGGCTTTGGCATTACGCGCGCACAATCCAGTCCGTACCCGCATCGGAGCCGCGCCATGGCGCAAAGGAACCTGTTCACCCGCATGGCGAACGCGGCCTCCCGCTTCGCCGGCAGCCCGGTGAGCTTCGTGCTGGCCTTGTTGGTGGTGCTGGCATGGCTGGCGAGCGGCCCGCTGTTCAAGTTCAGCGACACCTGGCAGCTGGTGATCAACACCGGCACCACCATCGTCACCTTTCTGATGGTGTTCCTGATCCAGAACAGCCAGAACCGCGACAGCCGGGCGCTGCAGATCAAGCTGGACGAACTGATCCGGGCCACGCGCGGCGCGCACAACAAGTTGCTCGACCTGGAAGAGCTGGAGGAGTCGGAACTGAAGGCCTTCCAGGACCGATACGAAGCCCTTGCCAAGCGCGCGCGCGAGTGCGACTCGCAGGAAGAGGAGGACATTGGTTCGCCCGAGGTCGACGAGCCGCGGCGCAGTACTCAATCGAAGTAGCGCACCTCGACGATCGCATAACGGACGATGCCGCCCGGCAGCACGGCATCGAACTCGTCGTCGAAGCGCTTCTTCAGCATCGCCCGTGCCAGCGGCGAATCGATGCTGATCCAGCCGCGGCCGGCGTCGGTTTCGTCCGGGCCGACGATGCGGTAGATCACCATCTCGCCGGTCGCGGTGTTCTCCAGGGTGACGTGCGCGCCGAAGAACACGGCCCCGCGGTCGGAGGGCGGCGCATCGACCACGCGCAGCGATTCCAGGCGCTTGGTCAGGTAGCGGACCCGGCGGTCGATCTCGCCCAGCTGCTTCTTGCGGTAGGTGTATTCCGCGTTCTCCGAGCGGTCGCCTTCAGCCGCGGCGGCGGCGAGCGCCTTGACCACCTCGGGGCGTTTCACCCGCCAAAGCTCGTCGAGCTCCGCCTTCAGCCGTGCGTGGCCTTCGCGCGTGATCAGTGCGGTGCTCTTTTCGGCGGGGGGGCGCCAGCGCGACATCAGGAAGCCGGAAGGAACAAGGGGCGGTGGTTATCGCAGACCACCGCCCCGGACTCAAGCGACGGTTTGCTTATTTGTCAGCTTGTTCGACCAGTTGCTCCGCGGTGTAGGGCCCGGACACGAGGGTATCGGTGTGATAGGCCATGACCTGCCTGAATTCCAGCGAGGCGCGTGCGCCGGTGGTCAGGCCGCGCTTTTTTGCCTCGGCGTCGCTGCGCTCGGATGTCGCCTCGTCCAGATCAGGCGCGATGGCGATGTAGTCCCAACTGTCGCCGCTCAGGTGCGCATACCACTGGGTGGCGGCGACGCCGATCTCGCGATCCACCGCGTCGCGCGCGGCCATCCATTTGAGGAACTCGAGGTGCTTGCCCGGAGCGACCCGATAGAGGGAGACGATGCTGTTGGGTGCCTCCTGGGCAGCGGTTGGCAGGGTAGTGGCGAAAGCCGCGATGCCGAGCACGGTCGCGGCCAGCAGGTGCGAGGGACGTGTCATGACGGACTCCATGCGCTTCAGGCGAAGCGCGTTCCGGACGAGGGATCGATGGCGCCGCATGGTCCGGGGCAGCGGTACCGCCGCGCATGCGTGTGCCAGCCATGCGCCCGCTACAACGCCGGTCGTATGGCGCAGCGGCCAGCGGAGACAGGTCCGGTAACGGGCTGGGCGGTACCGGCGAAAATGCGCACCGGTGCGCGGGCGGATCAGTCGCTGCGGCGACGCAGCGTTTGGCCGCCCTCGGTCTGGGTGATTTCGTCCTTCGATACCACCGTGTAGCTGCGGTCGGGCTCGGACTTGTCGTCCGAATCCAGCAGCAGGGTCTTGCCGTCGGCTGCTGCGCTCCAGGTGCCCGTGCTCTCGAGGTCGGCGTCGGCGCTGGCCGCGTGCACGGTCATGGCGTAGCGCCCGTCTGCCTTGAACTCGATGCGCGCGCCTTCGGTGGCGAAAGTGCCGGCGAAGCCCTTGGTATCGACGCCGCCAATCGTATTCTCCGCCGGTTGCACTCCGGCCTCGGCCGGCGTGTTGTCGACCGCGGCGATCGCATCGGTGCCGGGAATCTTCGCCGGCTCGGCCGGCGCCGCTTCCGGTGCGGCCTGCGCCTGCGCCTGCGCTTCCGGCGCTGCGGCGGGCGCGGGTGCATCGCGGGTGCAGGCGGCGAACGCGAGCGAAATGACGGCCAGGGCCGTGAGGCGATGCGGGTTGGATGACGTCATGATCCGGCCTCTTTGTCGAAGGAAAGAAATCAGCGCTTGCCGCCGAAAATGCCGCCGAGCACGCCGCGCAGGATCTGGCGGCCGATCTGGCTGCCGATGGTGCGCGCGGTCTGCTTGGCCATGGTCTCGACCATGCCCTGGCGGCGCCTGGTGCCGAACACGGCGTCCTTCACCGCGCGGCCGAAGCCGCTGTCCTCGGCCTCGTCCTGCGCACGCGTCTTCGCCGCGGGCGCCTTGGCCTGTTCGGCCGAGGCTTCGGCCTTCTTGGCCAGCATCTCGGCGGCGGATTCGCGATCGACGCGCTCGTCGTATTTCGCACCGACCGGACTGCCAGCGCGCACCTGCTGGCGCTCGGCGTCGGTGATCGCGCCCATGCGGCAGCGCGGCGGCGCGATCAGGGTCTTTTCGACCGGCATCGGCACGCCTTTGTCCTGCAGAGTGGAGACCAGTGCCTCGCCCACGCCGAGCTGGCCGATCACCTTGGCTACGTCCAGGTCCGGATTGGCGACGAAGGTTTCCGCCGCGGTCCTGACCGCCTTCTGGTCGCGCGGCGTGAATGCGCGCAGCGCGTGCTGGAAGCGGTTGCCCATCTGCCCGAGGATCTCGTCGGGCACGTCATCGGGAAACTGGGAGCAGAAGTACACGCCCACGCCCTTGGACCGGATGATCCGCACCACCTGCTCGATGCGCTGCTGCAGCGCTGGCGGGGCGTCGTCGAACAGCAGATGCGCTTCGTCGAACACGAACACCAGCTTCGGCTTGTCGAGATCGCCGACCTCGGGCAGGTGCTCGAACAGTTCCGACAGCAGCCACAGCAGGAAGGTGGAATACAGCTTCGGTTTCAGGACCAGCTGTTCCGCGGCGAGGATGCCGATCACACCGCGGCCGTCGGGCGTGGTGCGCATCAGGTCGGCCAGCTCCAGCGCGGGCTCGCCGAAGAACTGGTCGGCGCCTTCGGACTCCAGGCGCAGCAGCGCGCGCTGGATCGCGCCGATCGACTGCGCGCTCACCAGCCCGTATTCGGTGGAGATGTCCTTGCGCTGGTCGGCGACCAGGCCGAGCAGGGCGCGCAGGTCCTCCAGGTCCAGCAGCAGCAGGCCGCGGTCGTCGGCCAGTTTGAACACGATATCGAGTACGCCGCCCTGGGTGTCGTTCAGATCCAGGATGCGGCCGAGCAGCAGCGCGCCCATCTCGCTGACGGTGGTGCGCACCGGGTGGCCGGACTTGCCCCACAGGTCCCAGAACACGACCGGCGCCGCCTCATTGCGGTAATCGGGCATGCCGATCTCGGCGATGCGCTGCTGCAGCTTGTCGCCGGTACTGCCGGCGACGGCCAGGCCAGCCACGTCGCCCTTCACGTCGGCCATGAACACCGGCACGCCGATGCGCGAGAAGCCCTCGGCCAGGGTCATCAGGGTGACGGTCTTGCCCGTGCCGGTGGCGCCGGCGACCAGGCCGTGGCGATTGCCGAACTTCGGCTGCAGCCAGACCTGGCCCGCGTCGGCAGGAATGACCGCCTTGCCCACCAGAATGGCGTTGGTCGCGAGCTGATCCATGGCATGGTCCTGGCGGGGGAAGCCGAATTCTATGCGACCGCCGCGTGCATGCACCGCGCGTGACCAGGTGTGACCGATGACCTTGTCGCCCTCACGCGGGCGCGGCTACCCTGCCACTTCCCCTGGTTGCCTTGTCTTCGATGCCCTCTTTTGCCCCACTCCGCAGCATTGTGCTGTCCTTCGCCGCGCTTCTGATGTTCGCACCCGCCGCGCAGGCGCAATCGCGCCGCGACCGCGCCAACATCGAGGTCCTGCAGCGCAATCTGGAGGGTGCGGAGGCGCGTTACCGCGCCGCGAGCGGCGACCCCGAGACCAGCGTCGCGGCCGCGCGCGACATGGAGACCGCGATCACCGGCTGCGCGAAACAGCGTGGCTGCGATCTTGCCGCCTTCCTGCAGACCTATCGCACGGCACTGCAGTCGGGCGGCGAAGAGCCGCAGGAACTCGACGTAGGCGGTGGCGACGACCCGATCGACTTCACCGCCGACGACGTACCGGCAGAGGCCACCGCGGACGCACTGCTCGACGATCGCAACCGGCGCTTCGCACAGGCGGTGCAGTTCAATCCGGCCGTGCAGGCGGGAATCCGACGCTGGTTGACCGACATGCGTCCGTCGCTGATGCAGAGCTTCGAAAACTATCAGTACCTGCGGCCGCTGATGGCGCCCGCCTTCCAGCAGCGTGGCCTGCCCGAAGCGCTCCTGTTCGGTATCCTGGCCAAGGAATCGAACGGCAAGGTGCATGTGGGTTCGCGCGCCGGCGCGGTCGGTCCGCTGCAGTTCATGCCGGCGACCGGTCGCCGTTTCGGCCTGGGCAACGATGGCAGCGGGTTCGACACCCGCTACGACCCGCGCGCTTCGGCGCAGGCGGCGGCCTCCTACCTGATCGAGCGCTACAACTCGCTCAACAGCAACATCGAGATGACCCTGGCCGCCTACAACGGGGGCGAAGGTCGCGCCCAACGCGTCTACAACGCGGGTGGGAATAATTTCTGGAGCTACGACACCTACAACCAGTTCCCCGCAGAAACTCGCGATTACGTGCCGATGGTGATCGCGGCGGCCTGGCTGTACCTGCATCCGAAGGACTACGGGCTGCGCTTTCCGCGCGTGGCCTCGAAGCCGGCGATGCTGCGGCTCAAGCGTCCGACAAGCATCTACGAGCTGACCATCTGCCTGGGCAACACCCGCTACACCGACGGCTTCTTCCGTGCGCTGCGCAACCTCAATCCGCGTCTGGATACCGACAGCCTGTTGCCCGCCGGGGGCAGCATCAATGCCACGACCCAGATCGTGCGCCTGTACAACCGCTATTGCGCGCAGGGCGAACGTGCCGAACTCGCGCACAAGCTGGTGACCAGCGATCCCTCGCTCGCGATCGTGCGCGTGGGCGACGTGAGTACGGTCCAGACGCTTCCCGCGGCGGCCGTGGGCCCGGATCCGCAAGGCAAGCAGGTCTACGTGCCGGGGCAGGGAGCGGTGCAGGCCACCGTCGCCACCGGCCAGCCGGCCAAACCGATCGCACCGAACGAGCACCTGGTCGTTCGCGGCGATACCCTGGTTTCGATCGCAGCGAAATACGGCTGCGGTACCAAGGATCTGGCCGCAGCCAACGGCATCAAGCCGCCGCGTTACGACATCCGGCCCGGTCAGCGCCTGAAGCTGCAGGGGTGCAGGCAGTAGCCGGCGGCATGCGCGCCGCGCCCGTTATTTCAGGGTCGCCAATCGCTCGCCCAGCCTGACCGGCGACTCGGCGGAAAGTGCGGACGAAAGCTGCGCCACACCGCGCGGCAGCAGCACGATCACCGTCGATCCGTAGTTGAAGCGTGCCATCTCCGCGAAGCGTTCCAGGACGATGCGCTCGCCGCGGTAGTCCTTGACGGTGATCGCGTCGCCGTAGCGCGGGATCTCCTCGCCGCTCCACACGGTTTCCACGCCAGACACCAATAGCGCGCCGACCATCACCAGGCACATCGGTCCGAAATCGGTGTCGAAGTGGCAGACCAGGCGCTCGTTGCGCGCGAACAGGCGCGGCACGCGGCGCACGGCATCCGGGCCGACGCTGAACAACCGACCCGGCACGTGCACGGTTTCGCGCAGCGTACCGGTCCAGGGCATGTGGACCCGGTGATAGTCCTTCGGCGACAGGTAGACCGTCGCGAACAGGCCGTCGGCGAAGGGGCGCGCGGCCGCTTCATCGGCCAGGAGTTCTTCCGCAGTGAATGACTGACCCTTGGCCTGGAAGATGCGCCCGCTTTCGATTGCGCCGCACTGGCTGATGCGCCCGTCGGCCGGCATCAGCAGCGCGCGCGGATCCGGGTCGGGAACGCGTGCGCCCTCGCGCAGGGCGCGGGTGAAGAACTGGTTGAAGGTGGCGTAGCTGCCCGGGTCGGGATTGCGCGCCTCCGACAGGTCCACGCCGAACCTGCGCGTCACCGTATCGATCAGCCATCGGCTGAGCCACGTGTTCGGGGAATAGGCCAGCCGCCGTGCCGCCGCCGACAACAGGCGATGCGGCAGAACATGGGTCAGCGCCGTGACCAGGCTCATTTCCCGGGTCCTGTGGCGGGGGCATGCCCGCTCAGGACCAGCAGGTCGGATGCGATGCTGCTGGGCACGAACGGCGGCGAGATGATGCCAGCCATGCGCGATTCGGGGTCGAGCACGGCGATGGTGGCCGAGTGGTCCACGCTGTACTGGTCGGCGGGCACGCCGCGGGGTGCCGGCACCTTCGCGAACACCATGCTCAGCGAGCGGGCGAAACTTTCCAGTGCGGGAATATCGGCCGTCGCTGCCAGCGTGTCGCGGTGGAAGCCATGCGCGTATTCGCCGATGCGGTCGCTGCTGTCGCGATCGGGATCGACCGAGACGAACAGCACCCGCGGCCGGGTGGAAGCCGGCAGCGCCTGCCACTGTTGCTGCGCCTGCGCCAGCTCGGCGAGCGTGGTCGGACAGACGTCGGGGCAATGGGTGAAGCCGAGGAAGACCAGGGTCCAGTGCCCCTTCAGCTCGCCCGGCACCAGCTGGGTGCCATCGGACTGGCGCAGCGCGAACTCCGGTAGCGGACGCGGCTGCGGAAACAGACGCACGACCTGGAGGTCGGGCGTCGAGCGCACGGCGCCTTCGCCGTAGAAGCGCTCGGCCGCCCACAGGCCCAACCCCATCGCGACCGCGACGAGCAGGATGTACAACGTGGTGCGATTGAACATGGTGATGCTGGTCCGGCGCCGGATCGGAGGGGCATGATAGCTGCGCAGCCGTATAATCCGGTGCCGGAGCGATCGCCGCCCCTCCCGAGCCTGGCGAAGGCCATGACCAACGAGCTGCATACCATCATCGACCTGATCCGCTACGGCGCGAGCCGCTTCAATGCGGCCGGGCTGACGTTCGGGCACAGCTACGACAATGCGCTGGATGAGGCCACCCAGCTGACCCTGCATGCGCTGCACCTGCCGCACGACCTGAGCCCGGTCTACGGCAACGCGCGGATCACCGAAGCGGAGAAGGAAGACGTGCTGGGGCTGTTCCTGCGCCGGATCGAGGAGCGTATTCCCGCGGCCTACCTGACCGGCGAAGCCTGGTTCGCGGGACTGTCGTTCAAGACCGACGCGCGCGCACTGGTGCCGCGCTCGCCGATCGCCGAGCTGATCGAAGCCGGCTTCGAACCCTGGCTCGGCGGGCGCGAGGTGAGACGCGCGCTGGACCTGTGCACCGGCTCGGGCTGCATCGCGATCGCCATGGCGCACCACAATCCCGAGTGGCACGTGGACGGCGCCGACATCAGCGACGATGCGCTGGCGCTGGCGCGGGAAAACGAGAAGCGTCTGCACGTCGAAAACGTGCGATTCGTGAAATCGGACCTGTTCTCCGCGCTGCGCGGCGAGCATTACGACCTGATCGTCACCAATCCGCCCTACGTCAGCAACGCCGAGACCGATGCGTTGCCGCAGGAATACTCCTTCGAACCCGAGCTGGGGCTGCGCGCTGGCGACGACGGCCTGGATCTTGCGTTGCGCATCCTGCGCGACGCGCCGCTGCACCTGACCGAGGACGGACTGCTGATCTGCGAAGTCGGCGAATCCGAGCAGGCGCTGGTGCGCCTGCTGCCGGAACTGCCGTTGGCCTGGGTGGAGTTCAAGGTGGGGCAGATGGGCGTGTTCGTGGCCGAGCGGCAGGACCTGGTCACCCACCATGCCAGGATCAAGGTGCTGGCCGATGCACGCGAAGGGCACGGGGCGGACGAGGCGCCGCGGGCGGCGGGTGGGTTGTTTTGACGTTGCTGCGCGCGAGCGTTTTCAAGTCCGGCACCTTTTTCTTCATAAAGCAGGGCTTTCGCCTGCGGCGAGTTACTTTTCTTTGCTGGTGCAAAGAAAAGTAACCAAAAGAAAGCACCTTTCTCGTGAGGTCAACACCGCTCAGGGGATGCGCGGTGCTGTCGCCATTTTCGGACTCGCCATCCATGGCTCGGTCCGAAAACGGCCGGCATCCATGCCGGCCGCCCTACGGGTGTTCGGATGCAGGTCGCATGCGCAGCGTCGAGAACGTCAAAGGCTTGGTCGAGCCATCAGCCGCAGGTGCGTTCTGGTGAGTTGATCGTTCCTGCCTTTGACTTTCCTGCTCCGCCAGCCGCCACTAACGTTCGGAAACCCCGAAGGGGCGGCGGCCATGGATGGCCGCCGTTTTCGGATCGAGGCAGGAGGCCGAGTCCGAAAATTCCTTCGCCACCCAGACGCCCTGAGCGATCTGTCGAGGAAGGTGCTTTCTTTGGTTACTTTCTTTGCACCAGCAAAGAAAGTAACTCGCCGAAAGGCGAAAGCTTTCGCTCCTGAGGCATCTCGACGGCGAGAGTAGTCCGTATGCGATGAAGCCATTTGACTTCCGCCCCATATCCGTGCGAACTCTCCAGCCGAGCCCCCGATCCAACCCAGAACTTCCTTGAACACCTTCGGCCACCTCCTCCGCGTCACCACCTTCGGCGAATCCCACGGCCCCGCGATCGGCTGCGTGGTCGATGGCTGCCCGCCGGGCCTTGCGCTTGAACCGGGCGATTTCGCGCACGACCTCGCGCGCCGTGCGACCGGCAAGACCCGTCACACGTCGGCGCGGCACGAGACCGACCAGGTGGAGATCCTGAGCGGCGTCTTCGAAGGCCGCACCACCGGTACCCCGATCGCCTTGCTGATCCGCAACACCGATGCGCGCAGCAAGGACTACGCCAGGATCGCCGAGCAATTCCGGCCCGGCCACGCCGACTACACCTACTGGCACAAGTACGGTCTACGCGACCCGCGTGGCGGCGGGCGTTCGTCGGCGCGCGAAACCACGATGCGCGTGGCGGCTGCGACGATCGCGAAGAAATGGTTGGCTGAGCGCTTCGGCGTGCATGTGCGCGCGTATGTCGCACAGATCGGCGACGTCGTTCCGCGCAGCCACGACTGGAGCGCCGTCGAAGACAATCCGTTCTTCTGGCCCGATGCCGGCCAGGTCGCGGAGCTGGAAAGCTACATGGACGCGCTGCGCAAGTCGGGCGATTCGGTGGGTGCGCGCATCACCGCGGTCGCCGACGGCGTGCCGCCTGGCTGGGGCGAGCCGGTCTACGGCAAGCTCGACGCCGAACTCGCCGCGGCCATGATGTCGATCAATGCGGTCAAGGGCGTGGAGGTCGGCGACGGATTCGCCAGCGTCGCGCAAAAGGGGACAGAGCATCGCGACGAAGCCATCCGCAGCGGCTTCCTGTCCAACCACGCCGGCGGCATCCTCGGCGGCATCTCCAGCGGCCAGCATATCGTGGTGTCGGTGGCGTTCAAACCCACTTCAAGCCTGCGCCTGCCGGGCCGTGGCCTGAACGTGCATGGCGAGGAAGTGCAGGTCGTGACCACCGGACGCCACGATCCGTGCGTGGGATTGCGCGCGCCGCCGATCTGCGAAGCGATGCTGGCCCTGGTGTTGATGGACCAGGCGCTGCGGCACCGCGCGCAATGCGGCGACGTGGGTGATGTGACGCCGCGTATCCCGCCGCAGGCCGATGTCTGAGGTGCGGCCGCGGGTCTGGGTCTCGCAGCCACTGTTCGACGACATCGTCGCGCGGCTCGCAGCGCATTTCGAAGTCGACAGCGCGCCGCAGGTGACCAGCCACGGCAGCGCCGCCATCGCCGCCGCCCTGTGCGAGGCCGACGGCGCGCTGGTCACCCTCAATGATCCGGTCGGCGCGGCCGAAGTCGCCGAGGCGCCGCGCCTGCGCGCGATCGCCAATGTCGCGGTCGGTTACGACAACCTCGATATCGCCGCGCTGCAGGCACGCGGCATCGTGGTCACCAACACCCCCGACGTGCTGACCGAAACGACCGCCGATCTGGGCTTCGCGCTGATGCTCGCGGCGGCGCGCCGCATCGGCGAGGCCGAACGCTGGCTGCGCGCCGGGCAGTGGCGGGGTTGGGCATTCACCCAGATGCTCGGTCGCGACGTGCACGGCGCCACGCTCGGGATTCTCGGCATGGGCCGGATCGGGCAGGGCATCGCGCGGCGTGCGATCGGGTTCGGGATGCGCACGCTGTACCACAACCGCCAACGCCTGCCCGGGCCCATCGAACAGGCTTGCCAGGCGCATTACGTCGGCTTCGACGAACTGCTGTCCGGCTCCGACCACCTGGTTCTTGCGCTGCCGTACGGCGCGCACAGCCGCCATATCATCGACGCCGCCGCCCTCGCGCGGATGAAGCCCGGCGCCACGCTCACCAATATCGCCCGCGGCGGCCTGGTCGACGAGGACGCACTGGCCGACGCGCTGGAAGCCGGCGGGCTGGCCGCCGCCGGCCTGGACGTGTTCGAAGGCGAGCCGCGGGTCAATCCGCGCCTGCTCGCACTGCCCAATGTGGTACTCACTCCGCATATCGGCAGCGGCAGCCTGGCCACGCGCCGTGCGATGGTGGCGCTGGCCGTGGATAATCTGATCGCGGCGCTGGGTTTCGGTCCCGATGCGGGGCGGCCGCCCAACCCCATCCCCCCGGTCACTCCGCCCGGCACCTAGGTGCCGGGCACGCGCGATCTCCATTCGCAGTCCGACGTTGCCGGCCACAGGTCGCCGACGTTCGGATGTGCATCAATCTCGAGAGGAAACAGATGAGCAAGCCGGCTTCAGACACGCGTTCTTCCGACCGGCGGTTCAAGGTCGCGGTGGTGGGCGCGACCGGCGCGGTCGGCGAAATGATGCTCTCGGTGCTGGCCGAACGCCGGTTTCCCGCACGCGAGGTCGTGGCCCTGGCCAGCGAGCGCTCCGCTGGCGGACACGTCGCCTTCGGCGACGACGAACTTCTGGTGCACGATCTGGCCACCTTCGATCCGGCCGGGGTCGACATCGCCCTGTTCTCGGCTGGCGGCTCGGTCTCAAAGGAATACGCGCCCAGGTTCGCCGCCGCGGGCGCGGTCGTGATCGACAACAGCTCGGCGTTCCGCTACGACGACGATATCCCGCTGGTGGTGAGCGAGGTCAATCCGCAAGCCGTGCGTCAGCGCCCGCGCGGGATCATCGCCAACCCCAACTGCTCGACCATGCAGATGCTCGTGGCGCTCAAGCCGATCTACGACGCCGCGGGCATCGACCGTCTCAACATCGCCACCTACCAGTCGGTGTCCGGCACCGGACGCAAGGCGCTGGAAGAGCTCGGCCGCCAGACCGCGGCCCTGCTCAGTTTCCAGGACGCCGAACCGGAGGTGTACCCGGTGCAGATCGCCTTCAACGTGATCCCGCACGGCGGCGATTTCACCGACAACGGCTACACCACCGAGGAAATGAAGCTGGTCTGGGAAACGCGCAAGATCCTGGGCGACGACACGATTCGGGTCAACGCGACGGTGGTGCGGGTGCCGGTCTTCTACGGCCATTCCGAGGCGGTCAACGTCGAAACGCGCGAGAAGTTGTCAGCCGCCGATGCTCGCAAGCTGCTGGTGCAGGCGCCGGGGATCGAGGTCGTGGACGAGCCCAGGGGCGGCGGCTACCCCACGCCGGTGACGCATGCTTCCGGGCGCGATCCGGTGTACGTCGGTCGCATTCGCGACGACCTCTCTCACGAGCACGGTCTCAATCTGTGGATCGTGTCCGACAACATCCGCAAGGGCGCCGCCTTGAACGCGGTGCAGATCGCGGAGCTGGTGGCGGCGGAGGACTGAGCCTGCGGGTTGCCGGGTCGCTTGCGGCGCGGCACCATGCCCGGCGGAGTGGTGGTCACGATCGGAGGCGCTGGATGCGCAAGGCAGGGATGCTGGGGGTGGCAATGGCGCTGTTGCTGGCGATGGCGCCCGCGTATGCGCTGGATGTCGATCGGATCGAAATCCGGTCCGCGCTCGGCGAGCCGCTGTTAGCGGAGATCCCGATCACCGGCGCCACCCCACAGGACCTGCAGCAGCTGCAGGCGCAGCTCGCGTCGTCCACGACCTTCGCCCGCATCGGCCTGCCACGCCCCCAGGGCGTGGTGGCGGACCTGCGCTTCGAGGTGGTGCGCGGCCCGCGCGCGTTGATCCGGGTCACCAGCACGCTGCCGGTGGAGGAGGATTTCCTCACCTTCCTGGTCCAGGTGGATGCACCGCAGGGCCGGTTGGTGCGCGAATACTCGGTATCGCTGGGAGCTACTCCGACGCTGGCGGCGCCGGTCGAGCCGCAGATCCAGATGCCGGTGCAGGCCGCGGACAACGCTATCGCGCGCCAGCCAGATCCTGCCGACGCGCTGCCGGCGCCGCTCGAACCGGCCATCGTGCCGCTCGACAACGCGCCGACTGCTGCGTTGGCGACGCCCGCGCCGATCCCCTTGCACGCCGACCAACGCCCGGAAAGCGCACCGCCACGACCGAAAGCGGCGCCGGTAACCGGCCGGCCACAGCCGTCACGGGCGCCGCGAACGCAGGCGAACTCCGCAGCCGTTCCCGGATCGCCCGTCCGTTCCGCGGTTGCGGTTCCCGCGGCGGGCGCGGCGCGCCGTCCAGGCGATTACACCGTGCGTCCGGGCGACACCCTGACCCGAATCGTCGAACGCATGCCGCTGGCCGGCGCCACCCCGCCACAGGCCATGCTCGCGCTGCTGCGGACCAACCCGCATGCGTTCGGGTCGGGCAACATCAATCTGCTCCGGCGCGGCGCGGTGCTGCGTGTCCCGGCACCCGCGGAGCTCACCCGTCTGGATGCGGTCGCGGCAGAGACGATGGTGCGGCTGCAGATCCAGCAGTGGCGCAGCGGCGACATGCCCCCGGTTGAATCGGTCGAGGCTCCACCGGGATCCGTCGATCGGCTTTCGAGTTCGCGCCCCACCGTCCGGGTCGCGCCGGCGCGGCTGGAGCTGGCGCCTTCTGCCGATGCGGCGGCATTGGCGTCGGGTTCGGGATCCACCCGGCAGCGAGACGGGGCGGCGGCCGATCGCGAGCGCGCGGCCGCCGACCTGGTGGCGACACGCTATACCGAGTTCCAGCAGATGCAGCAGCGCATCGCGGAACTCGAACAGGCCCAGAAGGCGCAGCAGCGGTTGATCGAACTCAAGAATCGACAGCTCGCGGCGCAACAGCCGCGGTCCGCGGGGATGTGGCCCTGGCTGATTGCGGCACTGGCCCTGGGGATGGCGGTCGCGGCTTTCTGGCGCCGCGCGCGGCCAGGGTCGCCGGGCCGGGTCGCTCGGCGCCTGTCCGCGATGGTGCGGGGGCCGAACTGAGGAAAGCGGTCGCACAGCGGGCTGAGCCGGGGTTGGCGGATGCGGCCGCCGTTGCGGAGGATCATGGCGCGCGGCTAGAGTGCAGCGCATGAGCGCAGGGGAACGCCATCTTCAAACACGCGCGGCACTGCGTGTCGTGCTGGGCGTGCTGCTTGGAATTCTTGCCGTTCCGGCCTTCGCGCTGGGTCTGGGCCAGATCCAGGTGAAGTCACGGCCGGGCGAGCCGCTGCTGGCCGAAATCCCGATCGTCAGCAGCGATCCGACCGAGCTGCAGGGCCTGCAGGCGCGACTGGCGTCGCCCGACACCTTCCGCCGGATCGGCCTGGAACCGCCACAGGGCATCGTGTCCGACCTGCAGTTCACCCCCGCGGTGGACGAGCGGGGGCGACCGGTGATCCGGGTGACCAGTACCGCCCCGGTGCAGCAGGCAGGGCTGACCTTCCTGGTCGAGGTGGACTGGGGTCAGGGCCGCCTGGTCCGCGAATATTCCGCGCTCGTCGATGCGCCGCGTACGGTCGCCGCGCCGCCGGCACCGTCGGTCGCGGCTCCGGACGCCGCGCCCGTGATCCAGCGCCCCGCGCCGGCGACGGCGCCTACGGCGGCACCCGAGCCGGCCGCTGCAGCCACTGCGCCTGCGCCGTCCCCAGCTCCCACGCCGCAGTCTGAAGTCGCGGCCTCGCCGCCGCCCGCTGCGCCACCGGCCGAAAACGGGGAATACGGCCCGGTCAAGCGCGGCGATACCCTCGCCGGGATCGCCGGCGGACTCGCAGGGATGAAGGGCTACAGCCTCGATCAGACCATGCTGGCCCTGCTGCAGGCGAATCCGGATGCGTTCATTGGCCAGAACATCAATCTGCTGAAGCAGGGCGCGGTGCTGCGGATTCCCCGCGGCGAGGAACTGTCGCGCTACAGCGCCCGCGAAGCTGCAAATCTGGTGCGTGAACAGGTCGCCAGCTGGCGCGAAGCGCGCCGCGCGCAGGCACAGGCGGCTACGCCGGTCGCAGCCGACGCGCAGCCCGCGGGCGCCGCGGCGGCAGGCGCCTCTTCATCGGCTGCACCGCGTCGGGTCGCCGATGCGCGGTTGGAAATCGCGCCGCCGGCCGCGGATGCGGGCGACCGGGCAGGCACACAATCCGGCGCCAGCGCCGGAGGCGAGGGCGAGATGCTGCGACAGGAACTGCAAGAGACGAAAGAAACCCTCGCCGCGCGCGATGCCGAGGTGCAGGAGCTCAAGGCGCGGGTTGCCGAGCTGGAACAGCTGCAGAAGGAGCAGCAAAGCCTGATCGCCATGAAGGATGGCGCGCTGGCGAGCGCCCAGCAGCGCCTGGCGACCACCAACGCCGGGCAGGATGCGACGCCGCCGGCTGCCGGGCAGCCGGAAACCGCGTCGTCATCGGCCTGGTGGTGGTGGCTGCCTGTCGCCCTGTTGCTCGGCGCGCTGGCATGGTGGTTCGCGCGCCGCCGCCGTCCCGTGGCGGCTGCGCCTGCGACGCGCATCTCGGAACGTTTCGCGGTGGTCCCGCCTCCTGTCGTGGCTGACGAATCCAAGGCCGGGGAGTCCGGCGCCACAGAGACTCCGACTCCTGCCACCACGCCGGTCTGGGCAGGCAAGGCCAAGCCGCCGGCAGCGGCGCCGGCGCCGGCCACCCCGGTGGTGGGCAATACGCCAACCTGGATGGCGCCCGCCGGCGCCGAGTCGGGCACGATTGCGCCCTTGAACCAGGCGCCTGGCGGGCGCGAACGGATCGAGCTGGCCCGGGCCTACGCCGATCTGGGCGACCGGGCGACCGCCCGCAGCCTGCTCCAGGAAGTGATCGAAGGCGGCGACGCCCAGGCACGCGACGAGGCCGCCGGCGTCCTGCAGTCCCTCGGATAGGTCGGGCGCTTTGACGCGACTGGCGCTGGGCGTCGAATACGACGGCGGCTCGTTTTCCGGCTGGCAACGCCTGGCCAAGCCTGGCGAGACGAGTGCGGAACCCACCCTGCAGGGGGCGCTGGAACAGGCCCTGGCCTTTGTCGCCGATGGCCCGGTGGCGACGGTCTGTGCGGGGCGCACCGATGCCGGCGTGCACGCCAGCTGCCAGGTGGTGCACTTCGACAGCGATGCCCCACGCGACCCGCGTGGCTGGGTGCTGGGAGCCACCTCGCGCCTGCCGCCCTCCATGTGCGTGCGCTGGTGCGTCCCGGTGGCCATGGACTTCAGCGCGCGCTTCTCGGCGGTGGCGCGTCGCTACCGGTATCGCATCCTGAATCGTTCAGTACGTCCTGCGCTGCAGCGCCAGTATCTGGCCTGGGAGCGCAGGCCGCTCGATGCCGCCGCCATGCATCGCGCGGCGCAGGGCCTGCTGGGCGAGCATGACTTCAGCGCCTTCCGCACCGTGCACTGCCAGGCGCCGCATGCACGACGCGAGTTGCAGGCCATCGAGGTGCGTCGTGATGGCGAGACCGTGGAAATCGATGTGCAGGCCAACGCTTTCCTGCATCATATGGTGCGCAACATCGTCGGCTCGCTGCTTGAAGTCGGCGCCGGGGAGCGCGAGCCCGACTGGATCGCCAGCGTGCTTGCCGCGCGCGACCGCACGCTTGCCGGTGCGACTGCGCCGGCCTCCGGGCTCTGCTTCCTGGGACCGCTGTACCCGGCCATTCACGGACTGCCGGCCGAGGTAACGCTTTGACCCGGCTGCCTCATTGCCGACGCTCCACACACGACGCACTTCCATTCCAATCGACTGCATGAACCGAACCCTGTTCCGCACCCGCATCAAGTTCTGCGGCCTGACCCGTGCCGGGGACGTGCGCCTGGCCGGCGAGCTTGGCGCCGATGCGGTGGGTTTCGTGTTCGCAGACGGCAGCCCGCGCCGGGTCCAGGCGCAGGAGGCGCGCGCGCTGCGGCAGGCGTTGGCGCCGCTGGTCGACGCGGTCGCGCTGTTCCGCGACAACAGCATCGACGAGATCCGTGATGTGGTGCGGCATGTGCGTCCCAGCCTGCTGCAGTTCCACGGCAACGAGGACGATGCCTTCTGCCGCGGCTTTGGCGTGCCCTACGTCAGGGCGGTGCCGATGGGCGATGCCGATGCCAAGGTCGATGCGCGCGAACTGCAGCTGCGTTATCCCGGCGCGGCCGCCTTCCTGTTCGATGCGCACGTGGTCGGTGGCTCCGGTGGTACCGGCGAGCGTTTCGACTGGTCGAAGCTCCCGACCGGGCTGGGCAAGCCGTTCGTGCTGGCCGGCGGGTTGACTCCGGACAACGTGGGTGCGGCCATCAGCCAGACCCTGCCCTGGGGCGTGGACGTCTCCAGCGGCATCGAGAGCGCGCCCGGGATCAAGGACGGCGACCTGATGCGGCGCTTTGTGGAGGCAGCGCGCCGCGCGGATTGCGTCGAAATGGCCGACAACGGCGAGGACATCGCCAGCTGCCTTGCCTGTGGACGCTGACATGGCAGCGGACGCGATCATCGATTTCCATGCCTATCCCGACGCCACGGGGCACTTCGGCCGCTACGGTGGGCGCTTCGTCGCCGAAACCCTGATCGGTCCGCTGGAAGAACTGGCAGCCGCGTACGATGCGGCGCGGGGCGATCCCGCGTTCGTCGCCGCATTCGAGGACGATCTGGCGCACTACGTCGGCCGTCCCAGCCCGATCTACCACGCGCAACGCTTGAGCGAACACGCGGGCGGCGCGCGGATCCTGCTCAAGCGCGAAGACCTGAACCATACCGGCGCGCACAAGATCAACAACACCATCGGCCAGGCACTGCTGGCCAGCCGCATGGGCAAGACCCGGCTCATCGCCGAGACCGGCGCGGGCCAGCACGGCGTGGCCAGCGCGACGGTGGCCGCGCGCCTGGGCCTGGAATGCGTGGTCTACATGGGCGCCACCGACATCGAGCGCCAGAAGATCAATGTGTACCGGATGAAGCTGCTCGGAGCCGAAGTGGTGCCGGTCACCAGCGGCTCGGCCACGCTCAAGGACGCGCTGAACGAGGCGATGCGCGACTGGGTGACCAATGTCCGCGATACCTACTACATCATCGGCACGGTCGCAGGCCCCGATCCGTATCCGCGCATGGTCCGCGACTTCAACGCCGTGGTCGGGCGCGAGGCGCGGGCGCAGATGCTGGCCGAATATGGACGTCTGCCCGACGTCATCACCGCCTGCGTCGGGGGCGGCAGCAACGCCATCGGCCTGTTCCATGCCTTCCTCAACGATCGCGACGTGCGCATCGTCGGCGCGGAGGCTGCCGGCGACGGCATCGCCACCGGCCGGCATGCGGCCTCGATCGCCGCCGGCCGGCCGGGCGTGCTGCACGGCAACCGCACCTATGTCATCTGCGACGACGATGGGCAGATCACCGAAACCCATTCGATCTCGGCCGGCCTGGACTATCCCGGCGTCGGGCCGGAGCACGCGTTCCTGGCCGACAGCGGTCGCGCGGACTACGTCGGCGTGAGCGACGACGACGCGATGGCCGCGTTCTATCTGCTGGCCAAGACCGAAGGCATTCTGGCCGCGCTCGAATCCAGCCACGCCATCGCCCAGGCGATCAAGCTCGCGCGCGAACTGCCGAAGGATGCGATCGTGCTGTGCAACCTCTCCGGCCGTGGCGACAAGGACGTCCACACCATCGCCGCGCGCGACGGGATGGCGCTCTGAACGCCGCCGCATGTCCGCGCGGTGGAATGCCGTGCCCGTCCACCGATCCACTCGTGATCACCCCGCGATGAACCGCATCGACACCAGATTCCAGGAGCTCCAGGCGACCGGCCGCAAGGCGCTGATCCCGTTCCTGACTGCCGGCGATCCGTCGCTGGAATCCACCGTGCCGGTGATGCACGCGCTGGTGGAGGCGGGCGCCGACGTGATCGAGCTGGGGGTTCCGTTTTCCGACCCGATGGCCGATGGCCCCGTCATCCAGCGCAGTTCCGAACGCGCGCTGGCGCGCGGTGCGGGCCTGCGCTTCGTGCTGGACAGCGTGCGCGCGTTCCGGGAGCGCGATGCCGAAACGCCGGTGGTGCTGATGGGCTACCTCAACCCGATCGAGATCCGCGGTGCCGGCGAGTTTGCGCGCGATGCGGCGCGGGCCGGCGTCGACGGCGTGCTGCTGGTCGACCTGCCGCCCGAGGAATCGGGCGAGTTCCGCGTCGCGTTCAACGATGCGGGCATTGCCTTGATCCTGCTGGCATCGCCCACCACCACCGACGAGCGCCTGGACCTGTTGTGCCGCGAAGCCCAGGGCTATCTCTATTACGTCAGCTTCGCCGGGGTCACCGGCGCATCCGAGCGCCTGGATACCGCCGCCGCCTCGCTGCGGCTGCGGGCGATCCGGACCCGCAGCCGGGCGCCGGTGGTGGCCGGGTTCGGCATCCGCGACGCCGCCAGCGCCGCTGCGATGGCGGTCGACGCCGAGGGGGTCGTGGTCGGCAGCGCGCTGGTGGTGGCGCTTGCGGGATCGGACGACCCGGTCACCGCAGCGCGGACATTCCTCGAACCGTTGCGCCAGGCGCTCGAAGCGTAGCGAGCGCGAGCCGCCCCCGGCGTTGATAGGCGCAAGGGAGCCGGCTACGCGGCCCTGAACCCCCATCGAAGTACACTTCCCCGCCTCAAACCTGCAGGTCTGAACCCAAGTCATGTCCTGGCTGAAGAAACTCATGCCCGCACGCATCCGCACCGAGGCGGGCGAGCGTCGCAAGCGCAGCGTGCCCGAGGGCCTGTGGGAGAAGTGCGAGCGCTGCGGCGCGGTCCTGTACCGCCCCGAGCTCGAGGAGAATCTCGAGGTCTGCCCGAAGTGCAACTTCCACATGCCCATCCGCGCTCGGGCGCGGCTCAAGGCGCTGTTCGATGGCGGAGCGGCACGCGAGATCGGAACCAGGCTCGGCCCAACGGACGTGCTGAAGTTCAAGGACCAGAAGAAGTACTCGGACCGGATCAAGGCCGCGCAGAAGGCCACCGGCGAGCGCGATGCGCTGGTCGCGATGCACGGCCAGCTCAAGGGCCGCCCGCTGGTCGCCTGCGCGTTCGACTTCGCCTTCATGGGCGGCTCGATGGGCTCGGTCGTGGGCGAGCGCTTCGCCCGCGCGGTGGACAAGGCGCTGGAACTGAAATCCCCGCTGGTGTGCTTCACCGCCACCGGCGGCGCGCGCATGCAGGAAAGCCTGTTCTCGCTGATGCAGATGGCCAAGACCTCGGCCGCGCTGGGCAAATTGCGCGAGGCCGGCCTGCCGTACATCTCGGTGATGACCCATCCGACCACCGGCGGCGTCTCGGCCTCGCTGGCGATGCTGGGCGACATCAACCTGGCCGAACCCGAGGCGCTGATCGGCTTCGCCGGGCCGCGCGTGATCGAACAGACCGTGCGCGAAACCCTGCCCGAAGGCTTCCAGCGCAGCGAATTCCTGCTCGCGCACGGCGCGATCGACCAGATCGTCGACCGCCGCCAGCTACGCGAGCGCCTGGGGCATTTGTTTGCACTACTGCTGCGTCAGCCCGAACCCGAACCGGACCTGGAGGCCGCTTCGTGAGCCGCAAGTATTTCGGCACCGACGGCATCCGCGGCCGCGTGGGCGAGGGCGTGATCTCCGCCGACTTCGTGCTGCGCCTGGGCAATGCCTACGGCCATGCACTGCGCCAGGAGCGGTGGCGCAAGCCGCTGGTGATCATCGGCAAGGACACGCGCATCTCCAATTACATGTTCGAGGCTGCGCTCGAGGCCGGGCTGGTGGCAGCCGGGGTGGACGTGCAGCTGATGGGGCCGATGCCCACGCCAGCGGTGGCGCACCTGACCCGCTCGCTGCGCGCGGACGGCGGCATCGTGATCTCGGCCTCGCACAACCCGCACCATGACAACGGCATCAAGTTCTTCTCGGCCGAGGGCGAGAAACTCGACGACGCCACCGAGCTGGCGATCGAGGCCGCGCTCGAACAGCCGTTCTCGACCGTGGCGTCCGACCAGCTCGGACGGGCGATTCGCACCCGCGACGCGGTGGGCCGCTACGTCGAGGCCTGCAAGAGTTCGGTGCCGCGCCGCTTCGATCTGGGCGGCATGGCCCTCGTCGTGGACTGCGCCCACGGCGCGACCTACCAGATCGGTCCGCTGGTGCTGCGCGAACTGGGCGCCCAGGTCGACGCGATCGGCGTGGATCCAAACGGGCTGAACATCAACGATGGAGTCGGCTCGACCCATCCCGAATTCCTGGCCGAACGAGTGCGCGCCACCGGCGCCGCGCTGGGCATCGCCTTCGACGGCGACGGCGACCGGGTGCTGTTCGTCGATGCCGACGGCACCGTGGTCGATGGCGACGAGCTGCTGTACGTGCTCGCCTCCGACTGGCAGCGCAGCGGCCGACTGCGCGGTCCGGTGGTGGGCACGCTGATGACCAATTACGGCTTCGAGCAGGCGCTGGGCGAGCTTGGCATCGGCTTCGTCCGCACCAAGGTCGGCGATCGCTACGTGCACCAGGCGCTGCTCGCGCACGAGGGCGTATTGGGCGGCGAAGCCTCCGGGCACCTGCTGTGCCTGGACCGCGCCAGCACCGGAGACGGCATCATCAGCGCGCTGCAGGTGCTGGAGGTGCTGCAGCGGCGTGGCATCGGCCTGCGCGAGGCCCTGGCCGGAATGCGCAAGCTGCCGCAGAAGACGGTCAACGTGCGCTACGAAGGCACCAGCAAGCCAGCCGAAGCCGATGGCGTCAGGGCGGCGCTGGCCGAGGCCGAGCAGGCCGTGCAGGGCAGGGGGCGCGCATTCCTGCGCCCGTCGGGTACCGAGCCGGTCGTGCGGGTGACCGTTGAGGCCGACGACGAGGCGCTGATGCGTTCCACCCTGGACCGGCTCGCCGAGGCGGTGCGCGCGGCGGCGCTCGCGCCGTAAGTGCCGGGCACTGCGGCCGCACGCTGCGCAACCATCGACCAAAGATCACTTCAGCCATCGCATGAATCCACATCGCATCCCGACCCTGGACATCCGCCGTTTCAGCCAGCCTTCCAGCCCGGAAGACCGGCGGGCGTTCGTCGACGAACTCGGCGCCGCCTACCGCGAATGGGGATTCGCGGGAATCCGCAACCACGGCATTCCGCAGTCGCTGATCGACGCCAGCTATGACGTGTTCCAGCGCTTCTTCGCGCTACCGGAAGAGGTCAAGCGGAAATACCACGTCGCCGGTGGCGGCGGCGCCCGCGGCTACACCCAGTTCGGGGTGGAAACCGCCAAGGGCGCGCAGTACCACGACCTCAAGGAGTTCTGGCACATCGGTCGCGAGATCCCGGACGATTCGAAATATCGCGATGTGATGCCGCCCAACCTCTGGCCGGAGGAGGTGGAAGGCTTCCGCGAAACGGGCTACGCGCTGTACCAGGCCCTGGACAACCTCGGCTCCCAGGTGCTGCGCGCGCTGGCGCTGCATATCGATCTGCCCGAGGACTACTTCGCCGACAAGACCGACTCGGGCAACTCGATCCTGCGCCCAATCCATTACCCGCCGATCACCACCCAGGACATTCCCAACGTGCGGGCCGGCGCGCACGAAGACATCAACCTGATCACGCTGCTGGTCGGTGCCAGCGCCGCGGGGCTGGAAGTGCTGTCGCGCAAGGGCGAATGGGTGCCGTTCACGGCCGATGCCGACACCATCGTGGTCAACATCGGCGACATGCTGCAGCGCCTGACCAACCACGTGTATCCGTCGACCACCCACCGCGTGGTCAACCCGAAGGGCGAGCAGGCGCGCCAGCCGCGGTATTCGACGCCGTTCTTCCTGCACCCGAACCCGGATTTCCTGATCGACGTCCTGCCGTCCACGATCACGCCGGACAACCCCAGCCGCTATCCCGAGCCGATCACCGCGCAGGGGTACCTGGAAGAGCGGTTACGCGAGATCAAGCTGAAGTAGACCGCTGGCCGATGGTCGATGGCTGTGGGAGCGAGCTTGCTCGCGATTGCCTTTGCCTTTGCGAACAGCAATCGCTGCCGACGCCGCCCCGCCTGAGGTCCTGCGTTACCCGGCGTCGCGGTAGTCGGCTGCGCGACGATTGACGATCGCGCGCGCCAGCCGATCCGGCAGGTACTTCGACAGCCCCGTGACCAGCCGGTTCATGCCGCCGGTCACACAGCGCATGTCGCCGCGCTCCACCGCCTCGATGCCCATGCGGGCCACCGTGTCCGCATCGAGCCATAGCGACTTGGGCAGCCGCGACACCCGCTCGCGCATGCCGTTGACGTCGTGGAACTCGGTATAGGTCATGCCCGGACACAACGCGGTCACATGCACCCCGCGTGGCCGCGATTCGAGCGCCAGGGCCTCGGAAAACTGGATCACGAACGCCTTCGAGGCCGCGTACAAGGTATGTCCGGCGGACGCGGGCACCAGCGCGGCGGTCGAGGCGATGTTCAGGATCCGGCCGTGGCCCTGCGCCTCCATCGCGGGCAGAAAGTGGTGGGTCAGCTCCGCGACCGCAGTGACCATCACCTGCAGGAAATCGGCGTGGGTCTTCCATCCCGAGGACAGGTAACGCCCGGTGACGCCGTAGCCCGCGTTGTTGACCAGCGTGTCCACGCGCAGGCCGCGTGCCTGCGCTTCGGCGAACAGCGTCTGCGGCGCCGCGCGTACGGACAGGTCGGCCACGATGGCCTGGCAGGGGACCATATCGCCCAGTTCACGAACCAGGGCTTCGAGCCGCTCGCTGCGTCGCCCGGTCAGCAGCAGCGGCTTGCCGCGACGGGCGTACTCGCGGGCGAAGGCGGCGCCCAGGCCGCTGGAGGCACCGGTGATCAGGGCATGGCCGCTGGCTGCTTGCATCGGGGAACACCGCGTGCGGGGGAGGGCCGGATTCTAGGTGAGCCCGTCGCGCCGCGGCCGGGAAGCGCTCCGGCGGTGGGCTAAACTGCCGCCCTTTGCGAACGGAGCACCGCGTGCGCCGCAGGATCGTCGCCGGTAACTGGAAGCTCCATGGCACCCGCGCCTTCGCCACGGAACTGGTAGGCGCGGTCGCCGCCGGACTTCCGCTGCCGGGCGTCGAGCTCGTGATCCTGCCGCCGCTGCCCTACCTGGGCGATCTGATCGAGGATTTCGAAGGCAGTGGGCTCGCCTTCGGGTCGCAGGACGTCAGCGCCAACGAGAAGGGCGCCTATACCGGCGAGGTCGCAGCGTCGATGCTGGTCGACGTGGGCGCCCGTTATGGCCTGTGCGGGCATTCCGAGCGCCGCCAGTACCACAACGAAACCAGCGAACTGGTCGCGCGCAAATTCCTCGCGGCCGTGAACGCCGGCCTGACCCCGATCGTCTGCGTAGGCGAGAGTCTGGACGAGCGCGAAGCCGGTGCCACCGAGGCCGTGATCGCTGCCCAGCTCGCGCCGGTGCTGGAGATCGCGGGTCCCGGGGGCCTGTCCGGAGCCGTCATCGCCTACGAACCGGTCTGGGCGATCGGCACCGGGCGCACCGCCACGCCGGAACAGGCGCAGGCGGTGCACGCCTTCATCCGTGGGCAGGTGGCGGAACTGGATGCTAAAATCGCCGGCTTGCTGCCGATCCTCTACGGCGGCAGCTGCAAGCCCGACAACGCCGCCGCGCTGTTCTCACAGCCGGATGTGGATGGCGGGCTGATCGGTGGCGCGTCCCTGGTCGCCGAGGACTTCCTGGCCATCGCCAAGGCGATGACCACCTGAACCTTCGTATTTTCGGATTTCCCCAAGATGTTGATGACGATCCTCAACGTGGTCTACGTGCTGCTCGCCATCGGGATGATCGCGATGATCCTGATGCAGCGCGGTGCGGGCGCCCAGGCCGGGTCCGGCTTCGGCGGTGGCGCTTCGGCCACCGTATTCGGCGCGCGCGGCGCATCCAACTTCCTGTCCAAGAGCACCAAGTGGATGGCGATCGTGTTCTTCGGCATCAGCCTGTTCATGGCGTGGCAGGCGACCCGCAACGCCACCGCCAATGCACCGGCCGACCTGGGCGTGATGGCCCAGGCGCCGGCCACCGGCAGCACCCCTGCGGCACCCGCGGGCGGGGCGAACGTGCCCGCGGCGCCGCCTGCCCAGTCGCAGCCGGCGACCGGATCGACCGTGCCGGCGGCGCCTGCGCAAACGCAGCCCGCGCAAACGCAGCCCGCGCAAGCGGCGCCCGAGAGCGCACAGCCATCGCAGCCGGCTCCGCAGGAACCGCCGCAGAATTGATTGGCGGCGGCTGATAACGCTTACAATATCGCGCTTGCGCGTCGCGGCGCGCAGTTGCAACAGTTTGCCCAGGTGGCGGAATTGGTAGACGCACTACCTTGAGGTGGTAGCGGCTTCGGTCGTGGGGGTTCGAGTCCCCCCTTGGGCACCAGATACAAACGGGGCGGATGTCCGGCATCCGCCCAGGTTCCATCCCCCAGAGCAACGGCCGCATCGCGGCAAGTAGCCGAGAGAACACGAGTGCTGGCCGAATACCTGCCGACCCTGCTGTTCCTGATCGTCGCCACCGGCATCGGCATCTCGCTGATCGTCATCGGCAACGTCCTCGGGCCCAAGCGACCCACCGCCGAGAAGCTCTCGCCCTACGAATGCGGATTCGCCGCCTTCGAGAGCGCGCGCATCCAGTTCGACGTGCGCTACTACCTGATCGCGATCCTGTTCATCGTCTTCGACCTGGAAATCGCCTTCATCTTCCCGTGGGCGCTGGTGTTCCGCGAGCTGGGCGTGTTCGGGCTGGTGGAAATGGGCGTGTTCCTGGCGCTGCTGGTGATCGGCTTCGTCTATGTCTGGAAAAAGGGAGCGCTGGAATGGGAGTGAGCCAGACCGTCGCGCGCCTGATGAACAACCCGTTGCCCGAAGGCCGGGTCGACGACATCCTGCGTCCGCAGGGCGAGAACCCGCTGCTTGAACGCGGCTTCGTCACCACCAGTTCCGACATCCTGCTCAACTGGGCGCGCACCGGCTCGATGTGGCCGATGACCTTCGGCCTGGCGTGTTGCGCGGTGGAAATGATGCACGCGGGCGCTTCGCGCCTGGACCTGGACCGTTACGGCGTGGTGTTCCGCCCGTCGCCCCGCCAGTCGGACGTGATGATCGTGGCCGGCACCCTGGTCAACAAGATGGCCCCGGCGCTGCGCAAGGTCTACGACCAGATGCCCGACCCGAAGTGGGTGATCTCGATGGGCTCGTGCGCCAATGGCGGCGGCTACTACCACTATTCCTACGCGGTGGTGCGCGGCTGCGACCGCATCGTGCCGGTCGACATCTACGTCCCGGGCTGCCCGCCGACCGCCGAGGCGCTGGTCTACGGCATCCTGCAGCTGCAGAAGAAGATCCGCCGCGCCACCAATTTCGGCGAGCACAAGACGGGGCTGCGCGATGGTTGAGCCGGTTGCCGTATTCGTCGAACGCCTGCGCGCGCGTTTCGCCGATGCACAGATCGAAGTGGCCGAACCGCGCGGCGAGGTGGGCATCGTGTTCGACGCCGCCGCCTACCATGCCGGTTGCCGTCTGCTGCGCGACGAATTCGGCTTCGAACAGCTGATCGACGTCGCCGCGGTCGATTACCTCGGCTACGGCAGCGACGAGTGGGACACCGACGTGTCCTCGGAAGGCTTCAGCCGCGGGGTCGAGGGCAGGGGTCCTGGCCGGTTCAAGTTCGGCGAGACTCCGAGCCGCCAGGTGCCGGAGCCGCAGGGCGAAGCCGGCATTCCCATGCCGCAGCGCCGCTTCGCCGCCGTGCTGCAGTTGCTGTCGGTCGCGAACAACCGTCGCCTGCGCGTGCGCTGCTTCGCGCCCAACGACGATCTTCCGGTCGTGCCTTCGGTCACCGACCTGTGGCCGGTCGCCAACTGGTTCGAGCGCGAGGCGTTCGACGTGATGGGCATCGTGTTCCAGGGCCATCCGGATCTGCGCCGCATCCTCACCGACTACGGTTTCGTCGGCCATCCGTTCCGCAAGGACTTCCCGCTGATCGGCAATGTCGAAGTGCGCTACGACCCGGAAAAGAAGCGTGTGGTCTACGAACCGGTCACCTCGGTCGAGCCGCGCGTGCTGGTGCCGCGGGTGATCCGCGACGATGCACGCTATGCCACCGCCGCAGGCGAGCAGGGCGACGCCAAGGTCCGCAGCACGCTGGGGCCAGCCGCATGACCGCACCTTCGCTCCAGGCGCCGCAGGCGTCCGCAGCCTTCGCCAGCGACGCCGCCGAGGCCAAGCAGGAAATACGCAACTACACGCTCAACTTCGGCCCGCAGCACCCGGCCGCGCACGGCGTGCTGCGCCTTATCCTGGAAATGGACGGCGAAGTCGTGCAGCGCGCCGACCCGCATATCGGCCTGTTGCACCGGGGCACCGAGAAGCTGGCCGAGTCCAAGCCGTTCAACCAGTCGATCGGCTACATGGACCGGCTCGATTACGTCTCGATGATGTGCAACGAGCATGCCTACGTGCGTGCCATCGAGCGGCTGATGGGGATCGAGGCGCCTGAGCGGGCGCAGTGGATCCGCACCATGTTCGACGAGGTCACGCGGATCCTGAACCACCTGATGTGGGTGGGTTCCAACGCGCTCGATCTCGGCGCGATGGCGGTGTTCCTGTACGCGTTCCGCGAGCGCGAGGAGCTGATGGACTGCTACGAGGCGGTCAGCGGCGCGCGCATGCATGCCACCTATTACCGTCCGGGCGGCGTCTACCGCGACCTGCCGGACCGGATGCCGCAATACCGCGAATCGCCGTGGCGCAAAGGCGCCAAGCTCAAGCGCTTCAACAGCTGGCGCGAAGGCTCGCTGCTCGATTACCTGGAGCATTTCTGCCAGGACTTCCCCAAGCGCATCGACGAATACGAAACCCTGCTCACCGACAACCGGATCTGGAAGCAGCGCACCGTCGGCATCGGCGTGATCCCGCCGGACAAGGCGCTGGCCTGGGGCATGACCGGGCCGATGCTGCGCGGCTCCGGCGTCGCCTGGGACCTGCGCAAGAAGCAGCCGTACGCGAAGTACGCCGAGGTGGATTTCGACATCCCGGTGGGCGTGGAAGGTGACTGCTACGACCGTTACCTGGTGCGCATCGCCGAGATGCGCCAGTCGGTGCGGATCATCGAGCAGTGCGTGCGCTGGCTGCAGGCCAATCCGGGTCCGGTCATGCTGGACAACTACAAGGTGTCGCCACCGTCGCGCGAGTCGATGAAGGACGACATGGAAGCGCTGATCCACCACTTCAAGCTGTTCACCGAGGGCTACTGCGTGCCTGCCGGAGAGACCTACAGCGCGGTCGAGGCGCCCAAGGGCGAGTTCGGCTGCTACCTGGTTTCCGACGGCGCCAACAAGCCGTTCCGGGTGCATCTGCGCGCGCCTGGATTCGCCCACCTGTCGTCGATGGACGAGGTGGTGAAGGGCCATATGCTGGCCGACGTCGTGGCGATGATCGGCACCTACGACATCGTATTCGGGGAAATCGACCGATGAGGGCGGGTGACCGATGAGGGCGACCGGCAATTTCGAGAACGCGCGCAACGTCGATCCGATGGTGGTGCTGTCGGAGCAGACCCGCGCGCATATCGACCACTGGCTGGCCAAGTTCCCGCCGGACCGCAAGCGCTCGGCGGTGCTGCAGGGGTTGCACGCGGCACAGGAACAGAACGGCGGCTGGCTGACCGATGAACTCATCGCCGGCGTGGCCAAGTACCTGGGCCTGCCGCCGGTATGGGCCTACGAAGTGGCGACCTTCTATTCGATGTTCGAGACCGAAAAGGTCGGCCGCCACAACGTGGCCTTCTGCACCAACATCAGCTGCTGGCTCAATGGCGCCGAGGACCTGGTCGCGCACGCGGAGAAGAAGCTGGGCTGCAGGCTCGGCGAATCGACCGCGGATGGGCGCGTCTACCTCAAACGCGAGGAGGAGTGCGTCGCAGCGTGCTGCGGCGCGCCGGTGGTGGTGATCAATGGCCATTACCACGAGAAGCTGGATGCGGCGAAGGTGGACGAATTGCTGGACGGGCTGAAGTAATGGGCGGGCATTCGCACTATTCCGAAGACCATGGTCCCGTCGGTCCGGCACCGAAGGAGCACCAGGTCGTCTACACCACGCTGCATTTCGACAAGCCGTGGTCGTACGAGAATTACCTCAAGACCGGCGGGTACAGCGCGCTGCGCAGGATCCTGGAAGAGAAGATCGAACCCGCGGCGGTGGTCGACATGGTCAAGCAGTCCGGCCTGCGCGGACGCGGCGGCGCGGGCTTTCCCACCGGCCTGAAATGGAGCTTCATGCCCAAGGGCGCGGGCCAGAAGTACATCCTGTGCAACTCGGACGAGTCCGAGCCCGGCACCGCCAAGGACCGCGACATCCTGCGCTACAACCCGCACGCGGTGATCGAGGGCATGGCGATCGCGTGCTACGCCACCGGCTCGACCGTGGCTTACAACTACCTGCGCGGCGAGTTCCACCACGAGCCGTTCGAGCATCTCGAGGAAGCCACCGCCGAGGCCTACGCCAACGGATGGCTGGGCAGGAACATCCTCGGCAGCGGCGTGGACATCGACATCTTCAACGCGCTCGGCGCGGGCGCCTACATCTGCGGCGAAGAAACCGCGCTGATGGAGTCGCTCGAGGGCAAGAAAGGCCAGCCGCGCTACAAGCCGCCGTTCCCGGCCAATTTCGGCCTGTACGGCAAGCCCACCACCATCAACAACACCGAGACCTACGCCTCGGTGCCGGCGATCGTGCGCAACGGCGCCGAATGGTTCCTCAACCTGGGCAAGCCCAACAACGGCGGGCCGAAGATCTTTTCGGTATCCGGCCATGTCAGCAAACCGGGCAACTATGAAGTCCGTCTCGGCACGCCGTTCGCCGAACTGCTGGAGATGGCCGGCGGCGTGCGCAGCGGCCATCGCCTCAAGGGCGTGATCCCGGGCGGCTCGTCGATGCCGGTGCTTCCGGCCGAGGTCATGATGGCCTGCACGATGGATTACGACTCGATCCAAAAAGCCGGTTCCGGACTCGGTTCGGGCGCGGTCATCGTGATGGACGAGACCACCTGCATGGTGCGCGCCTGCCAGCGCATCGCGCGCTTCTACTACGCAGAGTCCTGCGGCCAATGCACGCCCTGTCGCGAAGGCACCGGCTGGATGTACCGCATGCTCACGCGGATCGTCGACAAGCAGGCAACACTCGACGACCTGCAGATGCTGCGCGCCGCCGCGGGCCAGATCGAGGGCCACACGATCTGCGCCTTTGGCGAAGCCGCCGCCTGGCCGGTGCAGGGTTTCCTGCGCCACTACTGGGACGAGTTCGAATACGCGATCGTCAACGGCCGGTTCCTGGTTGATGACCAGAAGGCCGGTAGCGTCGTGCCCAAGGCGGTCGCGGCATGAGCACGCCTCCGTCGCCGGTCAATCCGAACCTGCCGCCCGATCAGGTGACCGTCTTCATCGACGGCGTCGAACTGGCCGCGCCCAAGGGCTCGATGATCATCCATGCCGCCGACAAGGCCGGCATCCCTATCCCGCGCTTCTGCTACCACGACAAACTGGCGATTGCCGCCAACTGCCGCATGTGCCTGGTCGAAGTGGAAAAGATGCCCAAGCCGGCACCGGCCTGCGCCACGCCGGTGATGGACGGGATGAAGGTCGCCACACGCAGCGACAAGGCGCTCAAGTCGCAGCGCAACGTGATGGAGTTCCTGCTCATCAACCATCCGCTCGACTGCCCGATCTGCGACCAGGGTGGCGAGTGCGAGCTGCAGGACCTGTCGCTGGGCTACGGGCGTTCGGTGTCGCGCTTCTCGGAACGCAAGCGCGTCGTGGCGGACGAGGACATGGGGCCGCTGGTCGCCACCGACATGACCCGCTGCATCCAGTGCACGCGCTGCGTGCGCTTCACCGCGGAAATCGCCGGTACTTACGAGCTGGGCGGCATGCAGCGCGGCGAGAACCTGCAGATCGGCACCTACGACGGCAAGCCGCTCACGACCGAGCTGTCGGGCAACGTGATCGACGTATGTCCGGTCGGCGCGCTGACCAACAAGGTGTTCCGTTTCAGGGCCCGCCCCTGGGAACTGATTGCGAAGGAATCGGTCGGCTACCACGACGCGCTCGGCAGCAACCTGTTCCTGCATAGCCGTCGGGGTGAAGTGCTGCGCGCGGTCCCGCGCGACAACGAGGCGGTCAACGAGTGCTGGCTGTCGGACCGCGACCGCTACTCGCACCAGGGCCTGTATGCCGAGGATCGCGCAGTGAAGCCGCTGATCCGCGCAGGTGAGGACTTCCGCGAGGCCTCGTGGGAAGAAGCGCTGGCGAAGGCCGCGCAGATCCTGCGCGACAACGCCGCGGACGATCTCGGCATCCTGGCGCACCCGGCTACCTCGAACGAGGAAGGGGCGCTGCTGGCGCGCCTGGCAGAGGTCCTGGGTACCGGCAATCTCGACCATCGCATCGCCCAGCAGGACCTGTCCGACGGCGCGATCGCGGAAGCTTTTGCAACGCCTTCGGCCGAGATCGAGCAGGCCGATGCGATCGTGATCGTCGGTTCGCAGCTGCGCCATGAACTGCCGTTGCTGCACCAGCGCGTGCGCAAGGCCTTCCGCCGCGGCGCGAAGGTGCATGTCGTCAACCCGGTTGACTTCGATTTCGCCTTCGACCTCGCCAGCAAGCGGATCGTGCCGCCTTCGCAGCTGGCCGATGCGCTGGACCAGGTCGACCTGGGCGGCGCGAACGCGCCGGTGGTGATCGTAGGCGCGGTGGCCGAGAGCGGTCCGCATGCGTCCGCGATCCGCGCCGCAGCCACGGCCTTCGCGAAGGCCGCCAACGCCACGCTGTGCCGCATTCCACAGGGCGCGAACGCGCTCGGACTCGCGCGCGCCGGCGTGCTGCCCGCGTCGCGCGATGCGCAGGCCATGCTGCGCGAGCCGCGTGCGGCCTATGTCATCTACGGCATCGAGCCAGGGCTGGATTTCGCCGACCAGGCCACGGCGCTGAAATCGCTCAAGTCCGCGCAGGTCGTGGCCTTCAGCCACTTCGCCTGCAAGTCCACGCGCAGCGTGGCCGACGTGATCCTGCCGATCGGCGCGCTGCCGGAGATCGAGGCGAGCCTGACCAATCTGGACGGTCGCGAGCAGCGTACCGTTGCCGCCGGCAAGCTGCCGGGCGAGGCGCGTGCCGGTTGGCGCGTGCTGCGCGCACTGGGCGCAGAGCTTGAGGTGCCCGGTTTCGAATTCACCGACATCGAAGGGCTGCGTGCGGCGGTTGCCTCCGCGAAGCCGCGCGTGCCCGCGTCGGTCGCGTCCGCCAGCGCGAACCGCGGCAACGGCGCGGAGCATGGGCTGGAAGTGGCCGTCTCGCAGGCGATCTACCGCAGCGACGGCGTCACCCGTCGCGCGTCCGCGCTGCAGGCGCACCCGCTCACCGTCGGACCGCGCGCAGTCGTGCATCCGGACGAAGCCAAGCGGCTTGGCCTTGCCGACGGCGCCATGGCGAAGTTCAGCAACGATGCCGGCACCGCGACCCTGCAGGTGGCTGTCGACGATCGGGTCGCGCCGGGTTGCGTCTGGATCGAATCCGGCTATGGCGCGACCGCGCCGCTGGCCAGCGCCCGCGTCGAGGTGCGCCCGGCATGAACACCGCGACCCTGCTCGGGACCCTGACCGATCCGCTGCGCGACTGGCTGCTATCGCTTGGCGCATTCGGCCTGGTGGTCTGGATCGTGCTCAAGATCCTGGTGATCGCTGTGCCGGTGATCCTGGCCGTGGCCTTCTACGTGGTCTGGGAGCGCAAGCTGATCGGCTGGATGCACGTGCGCCACGGGCCGATGTACGTGGGCATGGGCATCCTTCAGGCCTTCGCCGACGTGTTCAAGCTCCTGTTCAAGGAAGTCATCCAGCCCAGCAGCGCGCAGAAGGTGCTGTACGTGCTGGCGCCGCTGATCACGCTGGCACCGGCGTTCGCGGCCTGGGCGGTGGTGCCGTTCGATGCGCAGCTGGTGCTGTCCAACGCCAATGCGGGTCTGCTGTATCTGCTGGCGATGACCTCTCTGGGCGTATACGGGATCATCCTCGCCGGCTGGGCGTCGAACTCGAAGTACGCCTTCCTCGGCGCGATGCGCGCCGCGGCCCAGGTGGTCAGCTACGAGATCGCGATGGGCTTCGCCATGGTCGGCGTGCTGATCGCTGCCGGCAGCCTCAACCTCACCGAGATCGTGATGGCGCAGGCCGGCAACGGCGGGTTCCTCGAATGGTTCTGGCTGCCGCTGCTGCCGCTGTTCGTGGTGTATTTCATCTCCGGCGTGGCCGAGACCAACCGCGCGCCGTTCGACGTGGTGGAAGGCGAGTCCGAGATCGTCGCCGGGCACATGGTCGAATATTCGGGTTCGCAGTTCGCGCTGTTCTTCCTGGCCGAATACGCGAACATGATCCTGATCAGCTTCCTCACCTCGCTGTTCTTCCTCGGCGGCTGGCTGAGCCCGTTCCACGGCTGGGACATCCCGGTGCTGTCGATCGACGGCTGGTGGTGGCTGTTCGCCAAGGTGTTCTTCTTCGCCAGCTGCTTCATCTGGTTCCGCGCTTCGTTCCCGCGCTACCGCTACGACCAGATCATGCGGCTGGGCTGGAAGGTGTTCATTCCGATCACCTTGGGGTGGATCTGCGTCACGGCGCTGATGGCGTACTACGGCGTGTTCGAGGCGGGGGCGTGATGGGCAAGCTATCGTCCTGGTTCAAGGGTCTGCTGCTCATGGAGCTGCTCCAGGGGCTGGGGCTGACCCTGAAATACCTGTTCCGTCCGAAGTACACGCTGATGTACCCGATGGAGAAGACCCCGCAGTCGCCGCGTTTCCGCGGCCTGCACGCGCTGCGCCGCTATCCCAACGGCGAGGAGCGCTGCATCGCCTGCAAGCTGTGCGAGGCGGTGTGTCCGGCGCTGGCGATCACGATCGATTCCGAACAGCGCGCAGACGGCACCCGCCGCACCACGCGCTACGACATCGACCTGTTCAAGTGCATCTATTGCGGCTTCTGCGAGGAGTCGTGTCCGGTGGATTCGATCGTCGAGACCCACATCCTCGAGTACCACTTCGAGAACCGCGGCGAGAACATCGTCACCAAGCCGCAGCTGCTGGCGATCGGCGACCGGCTCGAAGCCGAGATCGCGGAGCGCCGCGCGGCCGACTCGGCCTTCCGCTAAAGGACCCGCAGACGTGGATTTCGCCTTGCTCACCTTCTTCGCCTTCGCCCTGGCCGCGGTCCTGTCCGCGGGCGCGGTGATCAGCGTCAAGAATCCGGTGCATGCCGCGCTGTTCCTGGTACTGACCTTCTTTTCGGTCGCCTGCGGCTGGATCCTGGCCGGTGCCGAGTTCCTGGGCATCGCGCTGGTGCTGGTGTACGTGGGCGCGGTGATGGTGCTGTTCCTGTTCGTGGTGATGATGCTCGATATCGACACCACGCCGATGCGCGAAGGCTTCGTGCGCTACCTGCCGGTGGGCCTGCTGGTGGCGGTGGCGATGCTGGTGGAGATCCTGCTGCTGATCGGCGTGCGCGCGAAGATGGGCACGCCGTTCGGCACCGACGGAGCGGTGACGGCCGGCCTGCCCAATACCCACTGGCTGGCGCGCTCGCTGTTCACCGATTTCCTGCTGCCCTTCGAGGTGGCCGCGGTGATCCTGACCGTGGCGGTGATCGCCGCGGTGATGCTGACCCTGCGTCGCCGGCCGGGCGCCAAGCACCAGAATCCGCTGGAACAGGGCCGGGTCAAGGCAGCCGACCGCATGCGCCTGGTGCGGATGCAGGCCGAACGACCGGTCGCACCGGCGGCGCCGGGCGAAAGCGAGGAGGCGAAATGATGGAACTCCTGGGCAATGGCCTGTCCCTGGGCCACTACCTCGCGCTCGGCGCGGCGCTGTTCTGCATCAGCGTGGCCGGCATCTTCCTCAACCGCAAGAACGTGATCGTGCTGTTGATGTGCATCGAACTGCTGCTGCTGGCGGTGAACATCAACTTTGTCGCGTTCTCGCGCGAGCTTGGGGATCCCGCCGGCCAGGTGTTCGTGTTCTTCATCCTGACCGTGGCCGCTGCCGAGGCCGCCATCGGCCTGGCGATCCTGGTCACCCTGTTCCGCAACCGGCACACGATCGACGTGGCCGACATCGACACTCTCAAAGGCTGAGCCGATGCCGGGCAACGAACTGATGATCTCCAAGGCGATGCTCCTGGCGGTGGTGCTGGCACCGCTGCTCGGCGCCGTTATTGCCGGCCTGTTCGGCCGCCAGGTCGGCCGCGTGGGCGCGCACAGCATTACCATCCTCGGCGTGGCGGTGAGCTGCGCGCTGTCGACATACGTGCTGTGGCAGCTGGTGGGGCAGGGTGCTGCGCCGTTCAACCAGAACGTGTACACCTTCTTCCAGGTAGGCGGCTACGAGGCCCATGTCGGCTTCATGATCGACCGCCTCACCGCGATGATGATGGTGGTCGTGACCTTCGTCTCGCTGCTGGTGCACGTCTACACGATCGGTTACATGGCCGACGACGACGGCTACCAGCGCTTCTTCGGCTACATCTCGCTGTTCACCTTCAGCATGCTGATGCTGGTGATGAGCAACAACTTCCTGCAGCTGTTCTTCGGCTGGGAAGCGGTGGGCCTGGTGTCCTATCTGCTGATCGGCTTCTGGTTCAAACGCCCGAGCGCGATCTTCGCCAACCTCAAGGCCTTCCTGGTCAACCGGGTGGGCGACTTCGGCTTCCTGCTCGGCATCGCGGGGGTGCTGTACTGGTTCGGCACGCTCGACTACGCCACCGTGTTCGCCAACGCGCCGCTGCTCAACGGCCAGGAAGTGCAGGTGTTCGCCGGCCACGCCTGGTCGGTGGCCACGCTGATCTGCATCTGCCTGTTCATCGGGGCCATGGGCAAGTCGGCGCAGGTGCCGCTGCACGTGTGGCTGCCCGACTCGATGGAAGGCCCCACGCCGATTTCGGCCCTGATCCACGCCGCGACCATGGTCACCGCAGGCATCTTCATGGTGGCGCGGATGTCGCCGCTGTTCGAGCTGAGCCAGACCGCGCTCAACTTCGTGCTGTTCATCGGCGCCACCACGGCGTTCTTCACCGGCCTGATCGGCATCGTCCAGAACGACATCAAGCGGGTGGTGGCGTATTCCACCCTGTCGCAGCTGGGCTACATGACCGTGGCCCTGGGCGTGTCGGCGTACTCGGCCGCCGTGTATCACCTGATGACCCACGCCTTCTTCAAGGCGCTGCTGTTCCTGGCGGCGGGCAGCGTGATCATCGGCATGCACCACGAGCAGGACATGCGCCGGATGGGCGGCCTGCGCAAGGTCATGCCGATCACCTTCTGGACCAGCGTCATCGGCACCCTGGCCCTGGTCGGCACACCGTTCTTCAGCGGCTTCTACTCGAAGGACACCATCATCGAGGCGGCCAAGCTCAACGCGCACGAGTCCCACAACTGGGTCGCCAGCTATGGCTACTGGGCGGTGCTGCTGGGCGCGTTCGTGACCTCGTTCTACAGCTTCCGCCTGCTCTACCTGACTTTCTTCGGCGCACCGCGCTGGCACGACAAGGCGCCGGCTGGCTACGTCGCGCCGGAAGCCGACTCGAGCGCGCACGAGGAACAGCTGGCACACGCGCACGAGGATGCGCATGGTCACGGCCATGACGATCATGCGCACGAGCCGCACGAGTCGCCGTGGGTGGTGACGCTGCCGTTGATCTTGCTGGCGATCCCGTCGGTGCTGATCGGCTTCTTCAGCGTCGGCCCGATGCTGTTCGGCACCGATGTGATGGGCCATCACAAGCAGCTGCCGTACTTCTTGGGATCGATTGACCTGGCGGCGGCGCGCGACACCATCGCCAAGGTGGCCGAGGAAGCCTGGCACGGGCCGGTGGCGTTCGCGCTGCATGGCTTCGTCGCCCCGGCGTTCTGGCTGGTGCTTGCCGGCTTCGCCCTGGCCACCGTCATGTACTGGTGGAAGCCCGAGCTGCCGGCGAAGGCGGCGCGCATCTTCGCCCTGCCCAAGCGGATCCTCGAGAACAAGTACGGCTTCGATGACCTGTGGATCGGCGGCTTCGCCGGTGGCGGCGTCGCCTTGGGCAAGCTGTCGCGCGGCAACGACGAAAAGGTCATTGATGGCCTGTTCGTCAACGGCAGCGCCCGTCTGGTCGATCTGTTCTCCGGCGTGCTGCGCAAGACCCAGTCGGGTTACCTGTACCACTATGCCTTCGCCATGATCCTGGGCCTGATCGGCCTGCTCGGCGCGCTGGTGTGGTGGTGGAGCTGAGACCAAGGAATCCTGACGCGTGAGCCAACTTCCCCTTCTCAGTCTGCTCGTCTGGCTGCCGGTCCTCGGCGGCGCGCTGTGCCTGATGCTCGGCAACAGCCGGCCGCAGGCGGCGCGCTGGCTTGCGCTCGGCGTGGCGCTGTTGTGCCTGGTGTTGAGCGTGCCGCTGTTCACCGGCTTCGACTATGCCAACCCCGGCATGCAGTTCCTTGAACAGCACGCCTGGATTCCCGCGTACGACATCCGCTACCGGCTCGGCGCGGACGGCATCTCGGTCGCGCTGATCGGCTTGACCACGCTGGTGACCGTGCTGGTGCTGATCGGTGCGTGGGCCTCGGTCGACAAGCGCGTGAGCCAGTACGTGGCTGCGTTCCTGGTCCTGGAAGGACTGATGATCGGCGTGTTCACAGCGCTCGACGCGATGCTGTTCTACGTGTTCTTCGAGGGCATGCTGATCCCGATGTTCATCATCATCGGCGTCTGGGGCGGCCCGCGCCGGGTGTACGCATCGGTCAAGTTCTTCCTGTACACCTTCCTCGGCTCGGTGTTCATGCTGGTCGGGCTGATCTACCTGTACCTGAAGGGCGGCAGCTGGCAGCTGGCCGACATGGCCGCGCTGCCGCTGACCATGCGCGAGCAGATGTGGCTGTTCTTCGCCTTCCTGGTTGCGTTCGCGGTGAAGGTGCCGATGTTCCCGGTGCATACCTGGCTCCCCGACGCGCACGTCGAGGCGCCCACCGGGGGCTCGGTGGTGCTGGCGGCGATCATGCTGAAGATCGGCGGGTACGGCTTCCTGCGCTTCACCCTGCCCATCGTCCCGGATGCCGGCCACGAATGGGCCTGGCTGGTGATCGCGCTCAGCCTGATCGCGGTCATCTACATCGGCCTTGTGGCGATGGTCCAGGACGACATGAAGAAGCTGATCGCCTATTCGTCGATCTCGCACATGGGCTTCGTCACCCTGGGCACCTTCATCGCCTTCGCCCTTGTGCGCGATGCGGGAAATATCGATGCCGCGCGCCTGGGCCTGCAGGGCGCCATGGTGCAGATGATCAGCCACGGCTTCATCTCCGGCGCGATGTTCAGCTGCGTGGGCGTGCTCTACGACCGCATGCACAGCCGCATGATCCGCGACTACGGCGGCGTGGCCAACGTGATGCCGTGGTTCGCGATGTTCGCGGTGTTCTTCGGCATGGCCAACTCCGGCCTGCCGGGCACGTCGGGCTTCGTCGGTGAGTTCATGGTGATCCTGGCCAGCTTCCAGAAACATCCGCTGATCGCGTTCGCCGCGGCCTTCACCCTGATCCTGGGTGCGGCCTACACCCTGTGGATGATCAAGCGGGTGATCTACGGCGAAGTCGGCAATGCCCACGTCGCCGAACTGAAGGACCTGGACATGCGCGAATGGATCGTGCTCGGCACGTTCGCCGCCGGCACCCTGCTGATCGGCGTGTGGCCCAAACCGCTGACCGACCTGATGGAGCCGTCCATCGCGCAGCTGGCCCAGCAGCTCGCCGCCAGCAAACTGATGGGCCCGTGACATGACCGCCGCAACCCCCATGCTTGCCGCCACCGCGACCCTCGCCGACCTGCAGCCGATCCTGCCCGAACTGGTGCTGACCGGCGCCGCGTTCGCGCTGCTGCTGCTCGACCTGTTCCTGGACGACGATCGCCGCTTCGTCACCCATGGGCTGTCGATCGCTGCGCTGCTCGGGGTCATGGCGATGATCGGTTTCGGCGTGGGCGGGCAGGGCACCGTGCTCGGCGGCATGTTCGTGCGCGACACCATGGCCGACGTGCTCAAGATCGTGGTCTGCCTGGTCAGCGCGCTGTCGCTGGTCTATGCCTGGCCCTACCTGCGCGCGCGCAGCCTGTACAAGGGCGAGGTGCCGGTGCTGATCCTGTTCGCGGTGATCGGCATGCTGCTGCTGATCTCCGCCGGCAGCCTGGTGATGGTCTACCTGGGCCTGGAGATGCTGGCGCTGTGCTCCTACGCGCTGGTCGCGATCGACCGCGACAATCCGCGCGCCTCCGAAGCGGCGATGAAGTATTTCGTGCTGGGTTCGCTGGCCTCGGGCCTGCTGCTGTACGGCATGTCGCTGCTGTACGGCGCCACCGGCACCCTCGATCTGGCCCAGATCCACGGCGCGGCCGAAGCCACCCAACGCAACGCCATGCTGCTGACCGGGGTGGTGTTCCTGGTCGCGGGCATCGCGTTCAAGTTCGGCGCTGCGCCGTTCCACATGTGGCTGCCCGACACCTATCACGGTGCGCCGACCGCGATCACCCTGTTCATCGGCGCGGCGCCCAAGCTGGCTGCGTTCGCGATGGCCTACCGGCTGCTCGAAGCCGGCGTCGGCCCACTCGACGACACCTGGCGGCTGATGATTGCGGGGCTCGCCGCGATCTCGCTGGCGATCGGCAACCTGATCGCGCTGGCGCAGTCCAACCTCAAGCGGATGCTGGCCTATTCCACGATCTCGCACGTCGGCTTTCTGTTCCTGGGCCTGGCGGGCGGCGGCGCGCAGGGCTACGCCGCGGCGATGTTCTACGCCATCAGCTACGCGATCATGGCCGCTGCGTCGTTCGGTGCGATCGTGGCGCTGTCCAATCGCGGGTTCGAAGCCGACAACATCGACGACTTCAAGGGCCTCAACGCCCGCAGCCCCTGGATGGCGGGACTGGTGCTGTGCGTGATGGCCTCGCTGGCGGGCGTGCCTCCGTTCCTGGGCTTCTGGGCCAAGCTGGTGGTGCTGCGCGCTGCGCTGCAGGGCGATCTGATGTGGCTGGCGATCGTCGGCATCGTGTTTGCGGTGATCGGCGCGTTCTATTACCTGCGGGTGATCAAGGTGATGTATTTCGACGAGCCGGTCGGCGGACCGCTGGTGCTGCAGGACGACCGCCCGCTGCGCATAGCCTTCGGCGTGAACGCACTGGCGCTGCTGGCGCTGGGCATCTTCTGGAATCCGATCATGGCCTGGTGCCAGGCCGCGTTCGTCTGAGAACGGCACAGGCGCCTGGCCGCCTGCGAAGTACTGGACCTGGTGTCTGATTGCCCCTGCGAGTGATCAAGACCGCTCCCGCACCCCCTTCTGTTAATGAACGGGCTTGCAAAGCCCAGCCCCGGTCGCCATAATTCCGCTCCTGTTGCGGGGTGGAGCAGTCTGGCAGCTCGTCGGGCTCATAACCCGAAGGTCGCAGGTTCAAATCCTGCCCCCGCTACCAGCTTTTCGCGATCGACGGAAAGCCTCTACGGAGGCTTTTTTTGATGGCGAAGGGTCGGGCCCGTCGAAACGAGCGCAGCTCGCGTCGGCGCCGAAATCCAGCAGACCATGCTGGTAATTTAGGACAAGGGGCCCTGTGGGCCCCTTGTTGTTTTCAGGAGTACGCATCCTTTCGATGGACAAGGCACGCGACATCGCCGCCCTGCTAGCCCCGACCGTGCAAACGCTCGGCGTGGAGCTGTTGGGCGTGGAATACCTGCCCGCGCCGGGCGGGGCGACGTTGCGCCTGTACATCGACGTGCCGGTCGCGGAAGCCTCCACGCGCGCGGTCGGCATCGAGGATTGCGAGGCGGTCAGCCGCGAGGTGTCCGCGCAACTGGACGTGGAAGACCCGATCAGCGGCCATTACACCCTCGAGGTGTCCTCTCCGGGGATCGACCGTCCGCTGTTCGAAGCTGCGCAGTTCGCGCGCTTCGCCGGCGAACAGGCCAAGGTCGGCCTGAAGCTGCCGCAGGACGGGCGTCGCCGTCTGACCGGCCGCATCGTTTCGGTCGAGGGCGACAGCGTCACCTTCGACGTCGACGGCGCGGCGTTTACGGTCGCCATCGACAACATCGAAAAGGCCCGGCTGGTGCCCGACTGGGCTGCGCTCGGGCTGGTCAAGGAAAAACCCGGCAAGGGCAGGAAGGCCGCGAAGCCGGCGCATTGATTTCCAGAGAACCGAATTCCTACGAACCTGCGGCCCGGCCGCAAGAAGCAAAGTGATCCAACCATGAGCAAAGAACTACTCCTCGTCGTCGATGCGGTCGCCAACGAAAAGGGCGTGCCGGAATCGGTGATCCTCGAAGCCATCGAAGCGGCGCTGGCCACCGCGGCCAAGAAGCGCTACGCCGACCAGGACGTGCTCACGCGCGTGACCATCGATCCCAAGGACGGCAGCTACGAGACGTTCCGCCGCTGGGAAGTGGTGGCCGACGACGTGGTGATGGAATCGCCCGACCGCCAGATCCGGCTCATGGACGCGCTCGACGAGAGCGACGACGTTGAGGTCGGCGACTACATCGAGGAGCAGATCGATAACCCGGACTTCGGCCGCATCGCGGCGCAGGCCGCCAAGCAGGTGATCGTGCAGCGCGTGCGCGAGGCCGAGCGCGCGCAGGTGGTCGATGCATGGAAGGACCGGATCGGCGAGCTGGTCAACGGCATCGTCAAGCGGGTCGAACGCGGCAACGTCTACATCGACCTGGGCGGCAACGCCGAGGGCTTCATTCCCAAGGACAAGGGCATCCCGCGCGACGTGCTGCGCACCGGCGACCGCGTGCGTGGTTATCTGTTCGACGTGCGCAGCGAACCGCGCGGCCCGCAGCTGTTCGTCAGTCGCGCCGCGCCCGAGTTCATGATGGAACTGTTCAAGCTCGAAGTGCCGGAAGTCGGCCAGGGCCTGGTGTCGATCATGGGCTGCGCCCGCGATCCGGGCGACCGCGCCAAGATCGCGGTGCTGGCGCACGACAACCGCACCGATCCGATCGGCGCCTGCATCGGCATGCGCGGCTCGCGCGTGCAGGCGGTGAGCAACGAGCTCAACGGCGAGCGCGTCGACATCATCCTGTGGAGCGACAACCCGGCGCAGTTCGTCATCAATGCGATGGCGCCGGCCGAAGTGCAGTCGATCATCGTCGACGAGGAAAAGCATTCGATGGATCTTGCGGTGGCCGAGGAGCGGCTGGCGCAGGCGATCGGCAAGGGCGGGCAGAACGTGCGCCTGGCCAGCCGCCTGACCGGTTGGCAGCTCAACGTGATGACCGCCGACCAGGTCCAGGCCAAGTCCGAGGCCGAGCAGACCCGCTCGCGGGAGCTGTTCATCGAGAAGCTCGAGGTCGACGAGGAAATTGCCGGGATCCTGGTCGCCGAGGGCTTCAGTACGGTCGAGGAAATCGCCTACGTGCCGGTGGGCGAACTGCTGGCGGTCGAGGGTTTCGACGAGGACATCGTCGAAGAGCTGCGTTCGCGTGCCCGCGAGGCGCTGCTCAACGACGCCCTGGCGGTCGAGGAAGAACTCGACGAGAACGCGCCTACCGAGAGCCTGCTGTCGCTGGAAGGAATGGACGACGAAACTGCCTACGCCCTGGCATCCCACGGCGTGCGCACCTCCGAGGATCTGTCCGACCTCGGCGCCGATGAGGTAGCTGAATTCGGCATCGAAGGCCTGGACGAAGAGCGTGCCGCGACCCTGATCCTGGCCGCGCGCGCCGAAGAGATCGCCCGCCTGGAGCAGGAGGGGTGAGCCCATAGGGTGCGCCCTGGCGCACCGGCCGCAAACCACGGTGCGCCGAGGCGCACCCTATACAATCCACAGCTTCGGCCCGCGGCACCACGGCGGGCATAGAAACGGAAACCGAATGTCGCAGCAAACCACCATCCGCAAGCTTGCCGAACTGGTCAATACGCCGGTCGAGAAGCTGTTGGAGCAGCTGGCCACCGCCGGCATGCGCTTCGACGGCCCCGACCAGGTCGTGACCAGCGCGGAGAAGCTGAAACTGCTCGGCTTCCTCAAGCGTTCGCACGGCAAGGCCGAGGTCTCCGCCGAAGAAGCCGCCGCGCCGAAGAAGATCACGCTCAGCCGCAGTCGCAAGCAGGAGATCACCGTCGGTGGCGGCAAGAACCGCAGCACCGTCGACGTGGTCGTGCGCAAGAAGGTGACGCTGGTCAAGCCGTCCGAAGCGAGCGGCGCGCCCGCTGCGCAGAACGACGAGCACGCCGAGATCCTGCGCAAGCTGGAGGAATCGCGCCAGCGCAACCTCAGCGAACAGCAGCGCCTGGCCGAAGCCGACCGGCGCCGCGCCGAGGAAGTGGCCGAGCAGCGGCGCAAGGCCGAGGAAGAAGCTGCGCGCCTGCGCGCCGAAGCCGAGCTTGCCGCCGCGGCCGTAGCGGTGGTGGGCGAGGACGAGGCGCCGAAGAAGGCGCCGGCACATGGCCACGGCCACCACAAGCCGGCGGTGCCGCCGCGCGACGATCGTGCGCTCGGCCCCAAGCACAAGGGCAATCGTGGCTCGCACGCGATGGTCGCGGGCGTGGAGGACGACGAGAACGCCGCGCGTTTCGCCGGCCAGCTGCACCTGAGTGCCAGCGAGCGCGCGCGCCGCGGCGCCGCCCGCGGCAAGCCCAAGTCGCGCCGGGCGCCGGAGCAGTCGCGCAGCGGCACCGGCTTCACCCGTCCGACCGCACCGGTGGTGCGCGAGGTCTCGATCGGCGACGCGATCACCGTGGCCGACCTGGCGCAGAAGCTCGCCCTCAAGGGGGGCGACGTGGTCAAGGCGCTGTTCAAGATGGGCGTGATGGCCACCATCACCCAGACCATCGACCACGACACCGCCGTGCTGGTCACCGAGGAACTGGGCCACAAGGCGGTCGTGGCCGAAAGCAATGACGCCGAGTCCGAGCTGTTGGCCCAGGCCGAGCAGGTGCAGGGCGACAAGGCCCCGCGTCCGCCGGTGGTCACCATCATGGGCCACGTCGACCACGGCAAGACCTCGCTGCTCGACTACATCCGCCGCACCAAGGTCGCCTCCGGCGAGGCCGGCGGCATCACCCAGCACATCGGCGCGTATCACGTCGAAACCGACAAGGGCGTCATCAGCTTCCTCGACACCCCCGGCCACGCCGCGTTCACCTCGATGCGTGCGCGCGGCGCCAAGCTCACCGACATCGTGATCCTGGTGGTGGCGGCCGACGACGGCGTGATGCCGCAGACGATCGAAGCGGTGCAGCACGCCAAGGCGGCCAAGGTGCCGCTGATCGTGGCGATCAACAAGATCGACAAGTCCGACGCCGATCCGATGCGGGTCAAGAACGAGCTGCTCGGCCAGGACGTGGTCGCCGAGGACTTCGGCGGCGATACCCAGATGGTGGAGCTCTCGGCGAAAACCGGACAGGGCGTGGACGCGCTGCTCGATGCCATCACCCTGCAGGCTGAGGTGCTGGAGCTGCAGGCCGCGCCGGAGGGGCGCGCCAGCGGCGTGGTCATCGAATCCTCGCTTGACAAGGGTCGCGGCCCGGTTGCGACCGTGCTGGTGCAGCAGGGCCTGCTGGCCCGCGGTGACTACCTGGTCTGCGGCGTCCAGTACGGACGCGTGCGCGCCCTGTTCGACGAAAACGGCAAGCAGGTCGAAACCGCAGGGCCCTCGATCCCGGTCCAGGTGCTCGGCCTGTCGGGCGTGCCGGACGCGGGCGACGATTTCGTCGTCGTGGCCGACGAGCGCCTGGCCAAGGACGTGGCCCAGCAGCGCGAGACCAAGCGCCGCGAGACCCGCCTGGTGGCCGCAGCGGGCAACCGCATGGAAGACATCATGGCCCAGATGGGCCAGGGCGAAGCGCAGCAGCAGCTCAACCTGGTGATCAAGGCCGATGTGCAGGGTTCCGTCGAGGCGCTGCGCCAGGCGCTGACCGCGCTGTCGAACGAGCAGATCCGGATCAACGTGATCGTCTCGGGCGTGGGCGGCATCACCGAATCCGACGCCAACTCCGCGGCCGCCGCCAGAGCCACGATCATCGGTTTCAACGTGCGTGCGGATGCATCCGCGCGCCGGGTGATCGAAGGCAACGGCCTGGACCTGCGTTATTTCTCGATCATCTACGACGTGATCGACCAGGTGAAGCAGGTGGCATCCGGCCTGCTGGGCGTGGAAATCCGCGAGGAGATCATCGGCACCGCCGAGGTGCGCGACGTGTTCCGCAGCTCCAAGTTTGGCGCGGTCGCCGGCTGCATGGTGGTCGAGGGCGTGGTCAAGCGCCACAAGCCGATCCGCGTGCTGCGCGACAACACCGTCATCTTCGAGGGCGAGCTGGAATCGCTGCGCCGGTTCAAGGAGAACGTCGACGAGGTGCGCAACGGCACCGAATGCGGCATCGGCGTGAAAGCCTACGACGACGTCAAGCCCGGCGACCAGATCGAGTGCTTCGAGCGCATCGAAGTGCAGCGCACCCTCTGATGCCGCAGAAGTCCTTCCACCGCACCGACCGCGTGTCAGCCCAGCTCCGTCGCGAGCTGGGCACGCTGGTGCGCGAGGCGGTGGCCGAGCACGGCCTGCCGTCGGTCAGCGTGTCGGATGTCGAGGTCACGCGCGACATGGCGCACGCCAAGGTGTTCGTGACCGCGCTGCAGGAAGAGCGTTCGATCGAGGCGGTGAAAGGCTTGAAGGCGGTCGCTCCGGAGATTCGTTTCCGCCTGGCGCGCGCGGTGAAGATGCGGCACGTGCCGGAACTGCATTTCCACTACGACGATTCGGTCGATCGCGGCGAGCGCATCGACAACCTGCTGCGCGATCTCGGAACGGGCGACGAAAGCCCGAGCGACGAGACTGCGTAGGGCGGGCCATGGCCCGCCATGGCCCGACATCGCCTCTGGTGATGGCGGGCCTGGGCCCGCCCTACAATCGCCCTCGATGAGCAAGCCGCGCCGCAAGTTCCGCAAACTCGACGGCATCCTGCTGCTCGACAAGCCGCGTGGCCTGAGTTCCAACCAGGCGCTGCAGCGCGTGCGGCATCTGTTCAGCGCGGACAAGGCCGGGCATACCGGCAGCCTCGATCCGCTGGCGACCGGACTGCTGCCGGTGTGCTTCGGCGAGGCGACCAAGATCGCGGGCGGCCTGCTGGGTGCGCGCAAGGCCTACGACGCGGTGGCCCGCCTGGGCATAGTCACCGACACCGACGATGCCGAAGGCGCCGTGTTGCGCGAGCGCGACGTGCCAGTGCTGACCATCGACGCCATCGACGCTGCGCTGCAGCGGTTCGTCGGGCGCATCCGCCAGCGCCCGCCCGTGTACTCCGCGCTCAAGCGAGGTGGCGAACCGCTCTACGCCAAGGCGCGTCGCGGCGAGACGATCGAGGTGGAGGAGCGCGAGGTCGACGTGCACGCGTTCGAACTGCTGTCCGCGGCCGATCTGCTCGATGGCGGCGAGCCGCTGCTGCGCCTGCACGTGGAATGCGGCTCGGGTACCTATATCCGCAGCCTGGTGCGCGACCTGGGCGAGGTGTTCAGCTGCGGCGCGCATGTGGCCGAGCTGCGCCGGCTCTGGGTCGACCCGTTCCGCGACCCGCGGATGTGGACGATCGAGGCGCTCGAGCAGCTTGCCCGGCGCGGTGAGCATGCGCTCGACTCCTGCCTGCTTCCGCTCGAGAGCGGCATGACGGCCTGGCCGGAGGTCGCGGTCGGCCAGGCCCAGGCCCAACGGCTCGCGCATGGGCAGCCCGTCGCAGGCGGCTTTGCGCCGCAGGGGGAAGTGGCGATCTTCGGCCCCGAGGGGCGGGTGCTCGGGCTGGGCCAGGTGGACGCTGCAGGCGAGCTGCATCCGCGTCGCATGTTCGCCTGGGCGGTGGCCCAGCCCCCGCAGGCGGCGCCCGAGCGCCGGTCACGCGAGTCGGGTGCGCGCTAACGCCTTGTCCGCAAAGGGGTTCGCGGCTACAATGCGGCGCCGGTTTTTTCCAGCCGGCATTTTATTTTTTGTCCCTTCAGCACGCGGCGAACCAGGCGGTGCGCGGATCCCACCGTGTTCCTGCCGGTTTTCGCATCCACCTAGAGGTCATTAGGCATGTCCATCGACACCAGCAAGGTCATTGAAGAACACAAGCGCGGTACCGGCGACACCGGTTCGCCCGAAGTGCAGGTCGCCCTGCTCACCGCCCGCATCACCCAGCTCACCGAGCATTTCAAACAGCACAAGCAGGATCACCACAGCCGGCGCGGCCTGCTGAAGATGGTCAACCGCCGCCGCAGCCTGCTCGACTACCTGCACAAGAAGGATTACGAGCGCTACAAGAGTCTGATCGAAAAGCTCGGTCTGCGCCGCTGATCCACGTTTTCCGACTGCGGCGCAATGCGCCGCAGTCGTTTTTTCGGCCGCTGAATCCACCGGCCACCCGGGACGGGCAAGGGCCCCGACCGGTTCATCCGCAAGTGACATCCAAGGACATTCCCTCGTGGCAAAAGTGACCAAGAGCTTCCAGTACGGCAATCGCACCGTCACCCTCGAAACCGGCGAGATCGCCCGCCAGGCCGGCGGCGCGGTGCTGGTGTCGGTCGACGGCACCGTGGTGCTGTGCACGGCCGTTGCGGCCAAGACCCAGCGCGAGGGGCAGGATTTCTTCCCGCTCACCGTCGATTACCAGGAGAAGTTCTACGCCGGCGGCCGCATCCCGGGCGGCTTCTTCAAGCGCGAAGGCCGGGCGACCGAGAAGGAAACGCTGACCTCGCGCCTGATCGACCGGCCGCTGCGGCCGCTGTTCCCCGAGGAATTCAAGAACGAAGTCCAGGTCATCGCGACGGTCATGTCGCTGAACCCGGAAGTGGACGGCGACATCCTGGCGCTGCTCGGCTGCTCGGCCGCCGTCGCCCTGACCGGCGCTCCGTTCGATGGCCCGATCGGCGCGGCCAAGGTGGGCTACAAGGATGGCCAGTACCTGCTCAACCCCAGCGTTTCCGAACTGGCCGACTCCAAGCTCGAGCTGGTCGTCGCCGGCACCAGCGACGCGGTGCTGATGGTCGAATCCGAAGCCGATGAGCTGTCCGAGGACGTGATGCTCGGCGCGGTGATGTTCGGCCACAAGCACATGCAGGTGGCGATCAACGCGATCAACGACCTGGTCACCGAAGCCGGTGCCAAGACCTGGGACTGGAAGGCTCCGGCGAAGAACGAATCGCTCGTCAGCGCGATCAAGGAAGCCGTCGGCAACCAGCTCGTCGAAGCATTCCAGGTGCGCGACAAGCTGCAGCGCCGCGAAGCCATCGGCGCGATCAAGAAGGACGTGCTGGGCGCGTTGGCGCCGCGCGCGGAAGGCGAAGGCTGGAACCCGGGCGACCTGGGCAAGGAATTCGGCGAACTCGAGTACCAGACCATGCGCGGCTCGGTGCTGGGCACCAAGGTCCGCATCGACGGCCGCGCGCTCGACACCGTGCGTCCGATCGCGTCGAAGGTCAGCATCCTGCCGCGCGTGCATGGCTCGGCGCTGTTCACCCGCGGCGAGACCCAGGCGATCGTCGCGGTCACCCTTGGCACCGCTCGCGATGGACAGATCATCGATGCCGTGGGCGGCGAGTACAAGGAACACTTCCTGTTCCACTACAACTTCCCGCCGTATTCGGTCGGCGAGGCCGGGCGCATGATGGGTCCGAAGCGCCGCGAAATCGGCCACGGCCGCCTGGCCAAGCGCGGCGTGCTCGCGGTGATGCCGACGATGGAGTCGTTCCCCTACACCATCCGCGTAGTGTCCGAGATCACCGAGTCCAACGGCTCCTCGTCGATGGCGTCGGTCTGCGGTTCGTCGCTGGCGCTGATGGACGCGGGCGTACCGATCAAGGCGCCGGTCGCGGGCATCGCGATGGGCCTGGTCAAGGAAGGCGACGACTTCGTGGTCCTGTCCGACATCCTCGGTGACGAGGACCATCTTGGCGACATGGACTTCAAGGTGGCCGGTACCGCCGAGGGCATTTCCGCCCTGCAGATGGACATCAAGATCCAGGGCATCACCGAGGAGATCATGAAGGTCGCGTTGGCCCAGGCCAAGCAGGGCCGCCTGCACATCCTCGGCGAAATGGCCAACGCGCTGACCGCGCCGCGCGCCGACCTGAGCGAGTTCGCACCGCGCCTGATCACGATCAAGATCCACCCCGACAAGATCCGCGAAGTCATCGGCAAGGGCGGCTCGGTCATCCAGGCGATCACCAAGGAAACCGGCACCCAGATTGACATCCAGGACGACGGCACCATCGTCATCGCCTCGGTCAACGCCGCCGCCGGCCAGGCCGCGAAGGCGCGCATCGAGCAGATCACGTCCGACGTCGAGCCCGGCCGGATCTACGAGGGCAAGGTCGTCAAGCTGATGGACTTCGGTGCGTTCGTGACCATCTCCCCCGGCAAGGACGGCCTGGTGCACGTGTCGCAGATCTCCAACGAGCGCGTCGAGAAGGTCTCCGACAAGCTCAAGGAAGGCGACATGGTCAAGGTCAAGGTGCTGGAAGTCGACAAGCAGGGCCGCATCCGCCTGTCGATGAAGGCTGTCGAGGAAGGCGAGGGCGTTCCGGCCGAGTAAGCCGTTCGCTTCAGCGCATCATGTGACATGAAAAAGCGGGCCGGCTTCGGCCCGCTTTTTCTTTGCGCGTATGGTGGATTTTCCGATGCGCAGACTGCGTGCGCGGATCGATGCCGTCGCCCTCGAAGCCATTCGCAGCTGGCTACGTGCCGCGGCGATCGCGCCGTGCGCGGTCGTGTCTTGCCAGCGATGCCCTGATCCGCCGGTAGACGGCAGCGCTGCCCAGCAATTGCAGGTGGCCGCTGCCATGCTCGATCCACTTGCGCGATGCGGGGATGCGCAGGTCCAGGCGGCGGTCCGGGTGCTCGCCAAGCGCGCTGGCGACCGGCACCAGGCCATCGCCGCGCGGCCGCGCCGCCGCACGATCCGCATCGCCGGCCCGCTGGGTGCTGGCGGCGATCGCATGGCAGCGCACGCCTGCCGGCAACGCGAGCGGGGTCGATGCGTCGGATCCCGCCCGGGGCGATCGGCTGTCGTGCACGCGGCCGTAGCGCAGGTCCTGGATACCGGCACTGCGAATTCGGCCGATCAGCGCGAATGGAGCGCTGTAGGGGCTGATCGCGAGCAGGCGTTCGAACCGGTCGCCGGCGCGCTCGAGCGGGGCGCCGTGGTGCGGCGTGCCCACGAAGACCACGTCGCTCAGCGCGCGGCGCCATGCGTGACCGCGCGTTTCCGCGTGATGGCAGGCGCTGCGCGCGACCAGCCCACCCATGCTGTGGCCGAGCAGTACCACGCGCTCGACCGGTACCGGCCACGCGGCGACCGCGCGTTCCAGCAGTTCGGCGAAGTCGGCGCCGTTGCGCGAGACCTGGCGGCCGCTGTTGTAGTGCAGGTAGAGCGGCGTCATGCCCTGTTCGCGCGCCAGTGCGGCGCCGTGATCGTGGCCCTGGAAGCACCACTGGCGATCGTTCATGCACAGGCCGTGGACCAGGATCAGCAGGTCGCCGGTGGCATCGGGCACGGACGCGGCCAGTGCCTTGGGCGTGAGGCGCAGCGCGCGCCCGCCGCGACGCAGGCGCATGGGGATCGCGAGCGGATTGCCGCTGGCCTCGAGGTGATCGCCGAGCACGCCATTCATGGCCGCGAGCACCGCATCGCGCCTGGCATCGTCTTCGCGTGCGCGCAGCAGCGGCGCCATCAGCGACAGCGAAGTGTCGACCCCGACGCCAACCATCCGGGTCGTGTCGTGGATGCGGCGGTAGATCCATCCCGTAAGCCCGCGCGTGCGCCTGGGTGCCGGAGCGCCGAGCGCGGCGGGCAGATGGGTGATCGCCGCGTGCATCGATTCGACCAGGCCGACGGTGCCGGCGACGGCGTCGATCGTGAGGCGGTTGAGGCCGCGCAGGTCGTCTGCGCGGAGCATGCCGGTGGCCGTGCGGCCCATGGCGGTCCCGGTGGGGAATGTCGCCGCAGGTTACAGCACGCGTCCTCGTGTCGCCGTGGCGGGGATGAATACCTGCCGCGTGCGCAGGCGCCCGGACTTGCTACATTGCCGTACACGGGCCTGAGGGAGGCAACGATGGCGGCGGGAACCTCGCAACTCGATGTGTTCGTGCGCGAAGCGCTCGCGCGCGGGCAGTCGCGTCCGTCCATCCTCGCTGCGCTGATCGAAGCCGGCTGGACCGAGCAGCAGGTCCGCGGTGCGCTGGAGGACTATGCGGAGGTCGATTTCCCGGTCCCGGTGCCGCGTCCGCGGGCCTCGTTGTCGGCGCGCGACGCGTTCGTGTACCTGGTGCTGTTCGCCACCCTGTATTACACCGCGTTCCACCTGGGCAGCCTGCTGTTCGACCTGATCAACGTGGCCTTCCCGGACGCGGCCAGCGGTCGCGGCTATGAGGTGTTCGGCGCATCGATGCGCTGGTCGGTGGCGTCGCTGCTGATCGCGTTCCCGATCTTCGCGTTCGTGGCGCGGCAGGTCGCGCGCGATGTGGAACGCAATCCGGTCAAGCGGCTCTCGCCGGTGCGGCGCTGGCTGACCTACCTGACCCTGTACCTGGCGGCGATCGCGCTGATCTGCGACTTCACCACCCTGGTCTACAACCTGCTGGGCGGCGAGATCAGCATCCGCTTCGCGCTCAAGGTGCTGGTGGTGGCCGTGATCGCCGGCAGCGTATTCGGTTACTACCTGCACGACCTGCGTCGCGAGGAGCAGGCCCCATGAACGCCCGCGGCGCGGGATTCTGGCTGCTGGTCGCGGCAGCGGTCGCGATTGCCGCCACCGTGATCGCGGCGATCGTGGTGATGGGGTCGCCGGCCGTGCAGCGCGAACGACGCATGGACGAAACCCGGGTGCAGCAGCTGATGCAGATCGAGCGCGCCGTGCGCATGGTCCATGAGCGCGAGGGCCGCCTGCCCACCGATCTGTCTGAACTGGCGCGCGAACCTGGCCTGGGGCTGGCCCTGTCCGATCCGCAGACCGCAGCGCCGTACGGCTACCGGACGAAAGGAGAGAACGCCTTCCAGCTGTGCGCCGTCTTCTCCCGCGACAGCGCGGCGGACCAGCGACGCGCCCGGTTCGAACCCGAGCTGGAGCTGGCATGGCGACACCCCGCAGGCCGACACTGCTTCGCCTTCAGGATCGATCCGGCAAAGCGTTGACCGGCGACAGTCGGCGCGCGCGCTCAACCACCGAGCTTCACCTCGAGCTTCTGTTGCATCTGCCGGCGGAACCGGTCGGCCAGCAGGGCGAAGCCGGCGCCGCTCGGGTGCATTTCGTCGAACCAGTGCGATTCGCGGCGCAGCGTTCCGCGAAGGTCGACGAAGTCGAACACGCGGCCGCTGGCCGGATCGTCGCGCAGCGGCATCAGCACATGCTCGACGAAGCCGTCGGTCATCAGCTGCGCGAACCGCCGTTGCTGCGCGATATCCGGCAGTACGTGCGCCACGCGGTTTCCGATCCACGGACCGGCGCCTTGTTTCAGCAATGCGGCGGCGCCCAGATTGCCCAGTGTCAGCTTGGCGGGCTGACCCATGCGCAGCGGGTAGTCGTAGCTGTGCGCAAGGATCGGCGTGCGCGGCCGGATCACGCGGAAGCGTTCGACGAAGCCGCGATAGGCCGCGCGCACCTGCCCGTAGCGTCCGCTGTCTAGCACGCGCTGGAAAGCCGCCGTGGCGCTCATCGGGCGCAGGCTGCGGAACAGCCGCTGCAGGAAACCGTCCACGAAGTCGTTGCCGCCCGCGCTCACCAGCACCAGGTCGAAGGCGAAACCCTCGTACCACTCGGCAAGGTCGCGGATCCGTCGCGGGGCGAACATGTCCAGCGCAAGGTCGCCGCTGTCCTCGGTGCGGAAGAACAGGCCGCCCGCGCCGAACAGCGGCACGCCGCGGGCTTCATCGGCTGGCGCGGGCCACACCAGCCAGTCCAGCAGGTTCATCGCCAGCGGCGTCGAGAACCACGAGTCGCCTTCGCAGAAGATCACCGGGGTGGCTTCGAACGCGCGGCGATCGCGCTGCAGGGCGCGGTACAACGCACGGAACTCGCCGCGGCGCGTGGTCATCAGCGATTGCGTGGCAGGCATCCGCTTCCTCCATTGCGCGGCTCATGGCATCGACGGCATTGCCATGCCCTCGCTCAGGCGATGACGCCGGTCAGATCCGCAGGAACAGCCAGCGCAGCAGCCTGATCCAGATCCGCAACGTCCAGCTGTCCACCGGTCGCGGCAAACGGGCCGGGCGCGGTCGCGCGGTCGAAACCGTGCGATGGGCCGAGTCGTGTGTCGGCAACACCGTGGCCGGCTGCCGCGAAACCACGTGCGAGGCAGTCGCAGCAGCGACGGCGTTCTGCACGATTCCCAGCGGCGCGGGCGCGACATACTCCGGAAAGACCACGCCGGTATCGGAGATCCCCATGCGTCGCACCAGCAGTTCCGAGAAAACACGCCGGAAATCGGTAGTCGCCGGCACGTCGCCGAAGTAGGGCGACAGCACTTCCGGATCCAGGCCCATCCAGCTGCCGTAAAAGCGACGGCCGTTGACCGGTCCGCCCAGCACCAGCAACGGATTGCCGTAGCCATGGTCGGTGCCGCGGCTGCCGTTCTCGCGGACCCGGCGTCCGAATTCCGATTGCACCACCACGGTCACGCGCGACATCTCGCCGCCGCTGCTCAGTTCGGAATAAAAGGCGGTGAGAGCCTGCGACAGTTCGGCGATCTTGTTCTGGTAGTAGTGATAGCCGCTGCCCGCCGACCCCTGGCTGTCATGGGTGTCCCAGCCGCCCAGGTCGAGCGTGGCGTAACGCAGGCCGAGGTTGAACCGGATCGACTGGGCGATCGTCCACAGCTGACGGGCAAACCCCGAGTCCGGCCAGCCGGCGGGCAGGGTGGTGGTGTACGGCTGCGTGGCCACCACCTGCAGCGCTGCATCGGCGCGCGCGCCGCTGTACTCCAGGCCGGTGTTGCCTTTCCAGAGCCGCGCGAGCATTTCGTTCACGCCCCTGGCTCCGGCGGGCATGCCGCTCCTGCGGGTCTGCCATTGCCAGGCGCCGGCGTTGAGCGCGAAGTCCGCGGGGCTGCCCATGACCAGCGCCTCGGTGCTGCCGAGCAGGTTGGCCGGGACCCGGTCATTCGTTGCCAGCGCGGGCATCGCGGCCTGGCCGAGCGAGGCGGCCTGCGCGTCCAGCGCGCGCGCCATCCAGCCCGTGCCGCTGGCCCGCCCGGGGGTACCGAAATCCAGGAACAGCTGCGCGTTGAAATGGCTGCGCGTCACCACGGTCGGCATGCCGCAGCTGTGCACGATCGCCAGCTTGCCGGCCTCCCAGATGTCACGCAGTCCGGTTGCAGACGGATGCAGTCCGAACGGCGTCGCGGCGCCGCCAGCCAGGGTCAGCGGCAACGCACCGTAGGTGCCGCTCGCTGCGATGGCCAGATTCGGCCGCGCCTGTTCGTAGAACGATCGGTCGTTGCCCGAGGTCGGCACGACCAGGTTCAGGCCGTCGATGCCGCCGCGCAGGAACACCAGCACGACGGTGTCGTAGGTATTGGCCGCGGCCTGCGCCTCGGGCGAGAACAGCAGGCTGGGACCCACGGCGCCGGCTGCGGCGGTGGCGCAGCAGCCTTTGAGGAAATCGCGGCGGTTCAGTTCGATGCGCGACATGGCGGGCCCTCAGCGGCTCAGGAATTCGGGCGACATGAGGATCAGCGAGACCATGCTGCGCAGGCGCTGCTGGTTGTAATGCCGCTTCAGGTCGCTCGCGGCCCATTCGTCCGTATCGGTGATCACATAAGTGGTCGCATCGCCGTTCTGCGCCATGAATGCGATCAGCTCCTGCCTGCGCGCCGCGACCGGCAGGTATCCGAGCGCGCGCCGGCACCAGAAATCCACCAGCTTGGTCGCCGTCCATTGCGCCGCGGGCAGGCCGGCGCGGGTGGTCCCAAGGATCGGCGCCAGCGGCACCCCGCCGTCGCTGGCCTCGGTGAACCAGTTGAGGATCTTCCAGGTCATCGCGAAGCTGTTCGCGCCGGACCACGCGATTCCTGTATCGGGGTAGCCGTTGGGCGCGGGCCAGTCGTAGGGCTCGTGGCCGGTCATGCCCATGCGGTACATGAACTCATCGCTCTTTGCGTCAGCGACGCGCAGGGTCCAGTCGCTACCCAGCACCCGCATCGCCGCCACGACCGCTTCGAATGGCCGTCGGTTCTTCTGGCCCCAGCTGTTGTACGCCGCGTCCGAAAGCAGAATGTGGCGCAAGGTGATACGGATCTGGTCCGGGTGCTGCCAGTGATCGCGGAACACCACGGCAGCGCTGTTGACCAGCGCCTGGCTCGGGGTGTCGGCGAAGAACCGTCGAAACAGCTTCCTGCAGATGAACCTGGCCACGCGCGGGTGGCTCGCGATGCGGTCGAGGATGTCGCGTCCGTCCTTCAGCGCGGCCTGTTCCGGGTAGATGAAGTTGCCCAGCACGTACTTCGGACCGGCGTCGTGCCACGACGGGCGATAGACGAAGGTGCCGTCGTTCTCGGTCGGGAATTGCCAGTGGCCGTTCTTTACCGACCAGCCGGTGAAGGCGGAAGCGGTCTCGTACACGTCGATGTCGGTATAGCCAATCGGATACGACGGATCCTCGGGACAGGGCGGCACCTCGAACGGATCCATGAACCCGAGATAGTTCTCGACCCCGAAGGTATGCAGTTCGAGCAGCTCGCGCGCGAAGTTCTCGTTCGGTCCGGCGCGCGTGTTCGACAGGTTGTCCAGGTAGTACAGCATCGCCGTGCTCTGCGCGACGGCTTCGAGCATCTTGCGGAAGTTGCCGAACGCGTGCGCACGGATCACGTCGCGGTCGTAGTGCACGTAGACCGGTCCGGCGGAGAAGTCGCTGAGTGTGACGTTGAAATGGTCGTGCCAGAAGGTGGTCATCACCTCGCGCAGCTGGCGCCGCGAATGCGCCGCGCGCACGAACGCGGCGCGTTGCACTTCCCACGCGGGGCGCATGCGCACGTCGTAAACAGGATCCCCGAGCACATGGTCGGCCCATAGCTGGGTCAGGCTTTTCCCCAGCGTGGCGTAGCCGGCGTTGGCCAGGCGAGTTTCCAGGGCGTTGTCGTCGATCGTGTTCCAGGCCAGTTGCGCGTCGACATGGCGGGTCAGGCGGGTGGTGTCGTCGCTGCCGAGCGCGTTGAATGCCGCGATCGAAGCCGCCGTGGCGCCGAAGCTCAGGTTGTTGAGCACGCGCACCGCGAACGCCGGCCGCGGCAGCGTGACCAGCGACGGGCGCGAAAGCGACGCCATCGAGGGCGCACGTCGCACCGCCTCCTGCGCGGCTGGCGGCGCCTTCTGGTAGCGCGGTGTTCCGCGCAGGTCATAACGCTTGCGGAAGGCCGTGCGGATCGCCGCGGCCTGGCTCGGATACAGCCGATTCCCTGCCATTCCCATATCCCCGTCGTACAGCGAACCCCTGTCGAGGAGTATTGCCGAAGGACAGCCCGGCAACGGCGGTTTGAGCTACGGTTTCGTGACGGGATGCGCAATAGCACGGCCGAGTTGCGCCGATACCCGTCGGCGCGTTGCCTTATTGCCTGGAGAACAGGTCCGATTGCGCGCCGAAGCGGTCGGCATCGACGAACCCGGACAAGCCCACCCCGACCAACCGGTAACGGGTCTGCGCAGGCAGCGCGACGCGATCGCGCAGCGCGCAGGCGATATCCGCCAGTTGCTGCGGCAACATCGGGCGTTCGTCCGGGGTCAGGCTGCGGGTCAGGATCCGGAAGTCGGACGTCTTGAGCTTCAGCACGACGGTGCGCGCGATGCGCTCGGGGTGGGCCGCGAGTTCGCGCAGGTAGGCGTCCCAGGTCTTTTCGGCGAGACGGCGGATGTGCGCTTCGGTCTCGGCCAGGGGCAGGTCCTCGGGGAAGGTGTCCTCCGCGGAGATCTGCAGGGTCGGGCGCTCGACCTGCACGGCGCGCTCGTCGATGCCATGCGCGAGCTCGTGCAGGCGGCGGCCCCAGCGACCGAAGCGCTGCTCCAGCGCTTCGGCGCTATGCGCGCGCAGGTCGGCGCAGGTGGCGATGCCCAGGTCCGCCAGCTTGCGTTCCATGACCTTGCCCACGCCAGGCAGGCGCCCGACTGGCAGGCGTGCGACGAAGGCCTCGACCTGGTGTGGGCGGATCACGAACTGACCGTCGGGCTTGTTCCAGTCGCTGGCGATCTTGGCCAGGAACTTGTTCGGCGCGACGCCGGCCGAGGCAGTCAGCTGGGTCTCCTCGCGGATCGCAGCGCGGATCGCTTCGGCGGTCGCGGTGGCGCTCGCCAGGCTGGTCTTCGTGGTGGTGACGTCGAGATAGGCCTCGTCCAGCGACAGCGGTTCGATGCAGTCGGTATGCCTGGCAAAGATCTCGCGCACCTGTCGCGACACCGCCTTGTAGCGGGGAAAGTCGGGCGGCACGAACACCGCCTGCGGACACAGTCGTTCGGCGCGCACGGCGGGCATCGCCGAACGCACCCCGAACGTGCGTGCCTCGTAGCTGGCCGCGCACACCACCGAGCGGTTGCCGCGCCAGGCCACCACCACCGGACGGCCGCGCAGGGCAGGGTCGTCGCGCTGCTCCACCGACGCGTAGAAGGCGTCCATGTCGACGTGCACGATCTTGCGCTGCGGTGGGGTGGCGGCTGGCATGGCGGGCCGGATGGTAGCGCGCCGGCACCGGGCGTATGCTCGGCCGCGCATCGATCCGATGCCCTAGGGGATACCGCATGAACGCAACGCCTTCCTCGGCGCGTCCGGGCTGGTTCCGGGTGGTCGCCGTGCTGTTGCTGCTGTGGAATCTGTTCGGCCTGTGGATGTGCTACTCGCAGTACACGATGTCGCCCAATGACCTGGCGGCACTGCCGGAAGGTCAGCGCCAGCTGTTCGAATCGTCGCCACAGTGGCTCTGGATCGCCTTCGCCGTGGCGGTGGTCGCCGGCACCCTGGGTGCGCTGTTGCTGGTGCTGCGCAAGCGCGCCGCGCTGCCGCTGTTCTGGCTGTCGCTGGTGGCGGTGCTGGTGCAGTTCGGCTATTGGCTGTTCCCGGGCGGTGCGATGGAGATCCTCGGCGCCGCCGCGGCCCTGCCGATGCCGGTCACCGTTATCCTTGTGGCGATCGTGCAGGTCTGGCTCGCGACGAAGGCGATCGCACGCGGCTGGATCGCATAGCCAGCGTCACCGGACGGACCCGGGGCACGTGCCTGGAGGGCGCTGCCCCATAGTGTGGGAGCGGCCTTGGCCGCGAATGCTTTTCCCGAGGTTCCGGGAGCAGGAATCAAAGGCATTCGCGGCCAAGGCCGCTCCCACAAGACTGACGCTCGCTCTACCGCCCGAAGCGTTCGATCGCGAACGCTTCGCTGCCTGCGCCGTCATCGCCGGCCATTACACCGCCGATCATTTCACCCGTGATCGCCGCCAGCGTCAGCCCGAGGTGCTGGTGACCGAAGGCGTAGTACAGGCTGCGATGGCGGGCACTGCGCCCGATCGCGGGCAGGTAGTCCGGCAAGGTGGGACGCGCACCGAACCATTGCACGGGTTCGCCGTGGACCGGGATGCCGAGCTGCCGCACATGTTCGTGCAGGCGCCGCCATTTCCCCGGGTCGGGCGGCGCATCGACCGCGGCGTATTCGACAAAGCTGGCGACGCGCAGCCCGCTCTCGAAGCGGGTGACGATCATCGACCGGTCCTCGAACACCACCGGCGGCAGTTCGGGCCATTCGTGGTCGCGCCACTGCAGGTGGTAGCCGCGCTCGGCGACCAGCGGCGCCGTCACCCCGATCGAGGCCATCAGTTCGCGCGAGCGCACGCCGGCGCAGACCAGGATGGCGTCGGCCTCGGGAGTGACGCCGTCCGCGCTGCGCGCATGCACGCGTCCGTCCCGTTCGATCAGCGCATCGATCCGGTCGAAGCGCCGTTCGCCACCGTTGCGCGCGAACTGCGCGGCGAGCGCACCGGACAGCGCGACCGGGTCGGCGATCTGCGCGGTGCCTTCGAATGCGATAGCTCCGGCCAGTGGTGCACGCAGGCGCGTGCGCAATGATTCGAGCCGGTCCTCCGCCAGGTCGGCGAAGCCCGCGGTGCCGGTGTCTGCACTGCGCCAGCCGCGGCGTCCGCGCTTGGCGGAACCCGCCGATTCCCAGCACACCCAATGCCCCGTCTCGCACAGCAGCTGCGGCGCCTGCACCGCGGCCGCGAGCCGGCGCCAGGCGGGCAGGGCATCGGCCAGCAGGCCGCGCAGCGCCTCCCGGCCCGCCTCGAAGCTTCGCGGGGCGCAGGCCCTCAGGTAGCGCAGGATCCACGGCGCCAGCTGCACCGGATTGCGGATGTCCAGCGCGCCGCCGAAGGCGTAGTGCCGGCGTGCGGCCGACCGCAGCACGGCCAGCGAGGCCAGGGGTTCGACCTGTTCGGTGGCGATATGCCCGGCATTGCCCCAGGAGGCGGCCAGGCCGGCACGGTCCGGATCGGTCAGCGTCACCGGGTAACCGCGCGCCTGCAGCGCCAGCGCGCAGGCATGACCGACGACTCCGGCGCCGATCACCAGCACATGTCGGGGTTGCGCAAGACTCGTCACGGGATGCGGTGGATAAAGAAATCCATGCTAGAGACGGCGGTCAGGCGTGACTATGCGGTAATCCGCACCAACGGCGCGGAAGCGCCGCAAGCCAGCGCGGCGGGTCCGGCCGACGATGCGGCTGACTGCACGGAGGATCGTCCTGGACACCATCGCCACCGGGCCTGCCATCCTGATCGCCGCATTGGCGTTGCTCTCGCTGGGCTACGCCGCGCGCTGGTACGTGCTCGAACGGCGGCGCCGGCATGCGGACGCGGGGGTGCCGGCAGCATCGCGCCGCCCGGGCTGGCTCGACGGGCTGACCGGCTTCGTGGCCAATTTCTTCGATACGCTCGGCATCGGATCATTCGCCACCACCACCGCGATCTTCAAGCTGCGTCACCGCGTCGCCGACGAACGCATTCCCGCCACGCTCAATGTCGGTCACGCCCTGCCCACCGTTGCGCAGGCGCTGATCTTCATTGCGGTCGTGAGCGTGGACCTGACGACCCTGGTCGGCATGATCGCCGCGGCGGTGGCCGGGGCCTGGTGCGGCGTGGGCGTGGTGTCACGGCTGCCGCGTCGCGCCATCCAGATCGGCATGGGCGTGGCGCTGGTGATCTCGGCGGCGCTGTTCGCCGCGGCCAACCTGGAATGGCTGCCCGGTGGCGGCGAGGCGCTGGGCCTGCACGGCGCACGCCTTGTGTTCGCGGTGGCGATGAGTTTCGTGCTCGGCGCGTTGATGATGCTCGGCATCGGCCTGTACGCGCCGTGCCTGATCCTGGTGAGCCTGCTCGGCATGAATCCGATCGCCGCGTTCCCGATCATGATGGGTGCGTGCGCGTTCCTGATGCCGGTGGGCGGCGCGGCCTTCGTACGCACCGGCCGCTACGACCTGGCCGCGGCGCTGGGCTTGACCGTCGGCGGCATCCCGGGTGTGCTGATTGCGGCGTTCGTGGTGAAGTCGTTACCGCTGGTGTGGCTGCGCTGGCTGGTGGTCGTGGTGGTGCTCTACGCCGCGGCCCAGATGCTCATGTCGTCGCGGCGCCGGCCGTCGGAGCCAGGCGCCGGTAATCGCGCGGCGTCAGCCCCACCATCGCCTTGAACTGGCGGCTGAAGGCGCTCTGGTCGCTGAAGCCGCAGGACTGGCCGATCGCGGCGATGGTGTCGTCGCCCTGCAGCTGCTGCATCGCCGCTTCGATGCGCAGGCGGGTCAGCCATTGCTGCGGCGTGAGGTGGAACACGCGGCGGAACTGCCTCTCAAGCTGCGAGAGCGAGAGTCCGGCCAGGTCCGCCAGCGCCTGCATGCGCACGGCTTCCGAAAAGTGCGCTTCCATGTGGTCGAGCACGCGGCGCAGCCGCGCGTAGCCGGGCTGGCGTCCGTCGGGTTGCGCCAGGTCGCGGGAAATGCCGATCAACCCGACGATGCGTCCGTCCTCGCGCAGCGGGGTCTTGCGGGTCAGGCACCAGCCGGGGGTGCGGTTGGGAAACAGGTGGATCTCCAGCTGGTCTTCGATCGCGTGCCCACCTAGCACCCGGTTGTCCTGTCCGGCATAGGCCGATCCCAGCTTCGGCGGGAACAGCAGCGCCGGCGTGCGCCCGACCAGGTCCTCGCGGCGCGCCAGCCCGAGCCTGCGCACCAGGGTGAGATTGGCGTGGGTGTAGCGCCCGTGCGCATCCTTGAGGAAGAACACCACGTCGGGCAGGGCATCGAACAGCGCCTGCAGCAGGTCGGCTTCGACACGGATGGGCGGTCGGTCGGTCACGGATCGATTATGCCGATTTCCGCATCGGCATCGGCGGATCGCGGCTAGACGCACCACGCCTGCGCGCCGACCATGTCGGCATGCGCACGATCGAGGTCATCGACTCCCACACCGGCGGCGAACCGACCCGCGTGGTGGTGACCGGCGCGCCGGATCTGGGTACCGGCAGCCTGGCGGAACGGCGCGCCGTGTTCGCGCGCGAGCACGACCACTGGCGCAACGCCGTGGCCTGCGAGCCGCGCGGCTCGGACACCATGGTCGGCGCGCTGCTGCTGCCGCCGGTGGAAGCCGGCTCGGTCGCCTCGGTGATCTTCTTCAACAACGTGGGCACCCTGGGCATGTGCGGGCACGGCACCATCGGCCTGGTGCGGACCTTGGCGCATATGGGCCGGATCGGGCCCGGGCGCCACGCCATCGACACGCCGGTCGGGACCGTGATCGCGCAACTCCACGACGATGGCCGCGTCTCCATCGACAACGTCGACAGCTACCGGCATGCGGCGGCGGTCACGGTCGAGGTGCCGGGCTACGGCCCGGTGCGCGGCGACGTGGCCTGGGGCGGCAACTGGTTCTTCCTCACCGCCGCCAGCCCCCTGCCGCTGGTGCTGGCGCACTGGCGCGAACTCACCGCCTACACCGAGGCGATCCGCCGCGCGCTGCAGATAACCGGCATCCATGGCGCGAATGGTGCCGAGATCGATCATGTCGAACTCGGCGCCGCCGCGCTCGATCCCGCCAACCAGGCGCGCAACTTCGTCCTGTGTCCCGGCCTGGCTTACGACCGCTCGCCGTGTGGCACCGGGTTCTCCGCCAAGCTCGCCTGCCTGGCCGCCGACCGCGCGCTGGCGCCGGGCCAGGTCATGCGCATGGAGAGCGTGATCGGCAGCGTGTTCGAAGGCAGCTATGCCGACCTGGGCGACGGTCGCATCCGCCCGCGCATCACCGGCCGTGCCCACGTGATGGCCGACGGCCGGCTGCTGATCGAGGACGACGATCCCTTCGCCTTCGGCATCGACGCGCGCTGACGCGAACACCCGCATTCCCTCCCAAGCAGATCGCAACGGACCTAAACCCATGAGCAATGCACCTTTCTGGCGCGGCGTGATCCCCGCCATCACCACCCCGTTCACCGCTGACGGCACGGTCGACCATGCCTTCCTGGCCAAGCATGCCAACCAGCTCATCGACGCCGGCTGCACCGGCATCGTGCCGCTCGGCTCGCTGGGCGAGGGCGCCACGCTTGCGTTCGACGAGAAGCTCGCGATCGTCCGCACCCTGGTGGAAGCGCTCGGCGATCGCGCGCCGGTGATTCCCGGCATCGCCGCGCTGTCCACGGCCGAAGCCGTGCGCCTGGCGCAGGAATCCGAACGCCTTGGCGCGCGCGGGCTCATGGCGTTGCCGCCGTACGTGTATTCCACCGACTGGCGCGAAATGGGCGCGCACATGCGTGCGATCCTCGCCGCGACCGGCCTGCCGGTGCTGCTCTACAACAACCCGGTCGCCTACAAGACCGATTTCATCCCCGAGCAGATCGCCGAACTGGCTGCTGAATTCCCGCTGCTGCAGGCGGTGAAGGAATCGTCCTGCGACATCCGCCGCTTCGCCGCGATCCGCGCGCTGCTCGGCGACCGCCTTGAACTGCTGGTGGGCATGGACGATGCGATCGTCGAAGGCGTGGCGATGGGCGCGGTCGGCTGGATCGCCGGCGTGGTCAACGCCTTCCCGCACGAATCTGTGCGCCTGTACGAACTCGCGCGCGAGGGCGGTGCGGGCGCCGCGATGGACCTGTACGCCTGGCTGCTGCCGCTGCTGCGCATGGACACGGTGCCCAAGTTCGTGCAGCTGATCAAGCTGATGCAGGAGCGCGTGGACATGGGCAGCGAACGCGTGCGTGCACCGCGGCTGGTGGTGGAAGGGGCCGAGCGCGAAGCGGCGCTGCGGGTGATCGACCGTGCGATCGCGACGCGACCGAGCTTTTGATTCCGCCGGCGTTACGGACGCGCTGGTCCAGCGCTCCTGATTTTGACCTTCGCATGCTCCCAGGCGCGGTTCTTCCCGAAAACCCGGAGGGCGCCGGCCATGGATGGCCGGCGTTTTCGGACCGAGCCATGGATGGCGAGTCCGAAAATTCCGTCGGCACCCACATGCCTTGAGCGGTTTTGACGTCACGAGTAGGCCGTTTTCTTTGGGTACTTTCTTTTGGGCCAGCAAATGAAAGTACCTCGCCTTCAGGCGAAAGCTCTTGATCTAAAGATGGAATCAAGATCGTTACGCTGCAGTACTTGGCCAAGGCTGGATCTCGTCTTGCCTATCAAGAGCGAAGGTCAACGGCTTTCGCCTGCCGGCGAGTTACTTTTCTTTGCTGGTGCAAAGAAAAGTAACCAAAAGAAAGCACCTTCCTCGTGACGTCAAAACCGCTCAAGGGACATGAGGTGCCGTCGCCATTTTCGCAGCGGACATCCATGTCCGCTCCGAAAACGGCCGCCATCCGTGGCGGCCGCCCTCCGGGTGTGCGGTTGGATCTGGATCTGAGGTTCAGTGAAAGGCAGAACTGCGGCGGCTGGAGCGGGATGTGAGTTCGGTGAAAGCAAGAACAGCAATAGCCATAGCGAATAGCGAATAGAAAATTGCGAATAGCAGCCAGCAAACAACCAACAGCACTGCAGCAACAGCGCAGAATGGCGGCGGGCTTGGGCCCGCCCAACGGAGATGATGGATGGAACAGGTTCTGATCGAAGGCGCATGGCAACCCAGCTCCGAGATCGTCGGAGGCTTCCGTGCGGTCGATCCGGCTACGGGCGAGGCGATCGGGCCTGAGTTTCCGCGCTCGGGTGGGAAGGACATCGAACGCGCGCTCGCCACCGCGGTGGCGGTGGCCGACGAACTCGCGCGGACGTCGCCGGAACGGATCGCCGATTTCTTCGAACGCTACGCCAGCGGCATCGAGGCCGCGGCGGAAGAACTGGTCGCCACCGCGCATGCCGAAACCGCGCTGCCGGCGCCGACGCGGCTGGCGGCGGTGGAACTGCCGCGCACCACCGGGCAGCTGCGCCTGGCCGCGCAGGCGGTGCGTGAGCGCGCGTGGACGCATCCGGTGATCGACACCAAGGCGGGGCTGCGCGCGCATTACGCGCCCCTGCACAAGCCGGTGCTGGTCATGGGCCCGAACAACTTTCCGTTCGCGTTCAACGCCGTGGCCGGCAGCGACTTCGCCTCGGCCATCGCCGCGCGCAATCCGGTCATCGCCAAGGCGCATCCTTCGCACCCGGCGACCAGCCAGCTGCTGGCGCGCATCGCGCACGAAGCCGTGCTCGCCGCAGGCCTGCCCGCCGCCAGCGTGCAGTTGCTGTACGACTTCGACCCGGCGCTGGGCCTGGCGCTGGCCGGCGATCGTCGGCTGGGCGCGATCGGCTTCACCGGCAGTCGCGGCGGCGGGCTGGCGCTCAAGGCCGCGGCCGATCGCGCCGGGATTCCGATCTATGCGGAGATGTCGAGCGTGAACCCGGTGTTCCTGCTGCCCGGAGCCGTGCGCGAGCGCGGCGAGGCGCTGGCACAGGAATTCTTCGCCTCCTGCACGATGGGCAGCGGACAGTTCTGCACCAACCCCGGGATCGTGCTGCTGCCCGCAGGCGAGGCGGGCGATGCCTTCGTCGCCGCGGCGGCGCAGCACTTCGCCGCCGCAGCGCCGGCGGTGCTGTTCTCGCAGGGCGTGCAGCAGCACCTCGCCAACGGGGTGCGCGACCTGCGCGCGGCCGGCGCGCAGGTCGTGGCCGGCAGTGCCGAAGCCAGCGGCCCCGGTGCGCGCTACGCGCCGAGCCTGATGTCGGTGGCAGCGGAAGACTTCCTCGCCAACGCGCAAGCCCTGCAGCAGGAAGCTTTTGGTCCGGTCTCGCTGCTGGTGCGCTATGACAATGCGGATCAGGCGGTGGAAGCCGCACGCGCATTCGACGGCAACCTCACCGGCAGCGTGTTCGCGGCCGGCGATGGCAGCGACGATGCGGACTACGCGCGCATCGCCGCCGCGCTGCGCCCGAAGGTGGGGCGCCTGATCAACGACAAATGGCCCACCGGCGTGGCGGTGAGCGCGGCCATGCAGCACGGCGGCCCGTACCCGAGCACCAGCCATGCCGGCTTCACCTCGGTGGGCATGCCCGCCGCGATCCATCGCTTCGCCGCGCTGCAGGCCTACGACAACGTCGGCGACGACCGCCTGCCGCCGGAGCTGCGCAACGCCAACCCGCACCGCATCCAGCGCCTGGTCGACGGCGTCTGGACCACCGCCGACATCGCCTGAGCGCCCGTCTCATGTCCCGGCCGTTCCTACCCCTGTAGGAGCGGCGTCAGCCGCGAGCCGTGACTCGCCCCCGGTACCCCAGCCGCCCAGCTGTCCCGCCGCCACCTACGCCGCGGGGTTTTCCTACCCCGGACTAGGATTTTTCCTAGGCCGATTCGGGTAGTCGCCTGAATGACCCGGTCACATCCGGCCCGCATCCTGAGCGCACCCCGGTAGCACGGTCATGCGCAGGCATCGGATGCCGCTCCGCAAGGGAACAGACCGCGACTATGAGCAAGTCGTGAGCTGGACCGGGGACTTCTTTCCCCCGCTGGAGCAGGCAAATGGTCGAGATCACCGAGGAACCGTGCGGATTCGTCGTGCGGAGCGGCCCCTTTCACGAAACCTTCCAATGCAAGGCCAACGCCCTGCTCGCCGCGCGCATCCTGGCCACGGCCGAAGCGGTGCTGTGCGACCACGACGTCGGCGTGCTGGTGCCCATGGGCAACGGCGAGGTGGTGTGCATGGACGTGCTGGCCGCGGCGTGATGCCGCGGCCCATCAGTCAGCTCGCGCGTGCGGGATTCCGGTCGCGCCTAAGAGGCGCTCCTACATCGAGCACGCTCCCGTAGGTCGGGGCTACGCCCCCGACGCACGCGCCATTCGAACCACTCGCCGCATGCTGCGCGCCTACACCGCCGGCAGCGGCGTCGCGCCGTAGAGCTGCTGCATCAGTGCATCGAGCTCGCCCACGGTATCGGGCGTGCCGTAGACCTCGGCCGCGCCAGCGGTGCTGTAGATCCATTCGCGTTCCAGCACCACGTTGCTGTCGGCGCCGAGCCGGCCGGCATCGCCGTCGAATTCGTCGGCGATGTTGTGCACCCAGTTGCGTACGTGGTCGAGCTGCTCGCCCGACATGCCGTTGAGCCAGGCGGTGAACTGCTGCTGGTGCTGCGGATTGCTCATGTCGTAGCCCTTGAGTTCGGCGTACTTCACCAGCAGCGGCATCGGACTATGCCCTTCGCCGCTCTGGTCGGTCAGCGCCTGGGCGGTTTCGGCATCCAGACCGGAGAACTCCAGGAACGGCGCGGTATCCGGATCGTCCATGTGCACGTTGGAGTCGCGCGTGCTCTGCACGGCATAGACGCCGAGCGCGGCGATCGCGGTCAGGCCGATGCCGACCGGTCCGCCCCAGGCGCCGACCAGGCCGAAGCTGGACGCGGTCGCCAGCGCGCCGCCGGCCGCGGCCACCGAATACAGCGTGCCCAGCGCGGGATCGCCTTTGGCGAAGGCGCTTGCGGCCAGCCAGCCGTCCGCGGCCGCGCTCAGGCCGCTGACGATGCGACCGGCGGTCCTGCTCGCCAGCAGCTCCGTGCCGGTGCCGCCGGCGCCGCGCGCGAACATGATCTCGGCGGTCTTCTGGCTCACGCCCAGGCTGTCGGTCACGACCTTGCCCCAGTTCTCCAGTGCGGCCGGATCGCGCCCGGCGCGCTGCAGCGACGAGGCCAGGTTGATGCCCGCCAGACCCACGCCCAGGGCGCGGAACAGCTGTCCAGCCGGCGTGGTCTTGGACAGGGCCGCGCCGTCCAGGTCGCTGTTGAGCTTGGCCATCGCCCGATCGAGATCGGCCTGGGTGGCGTTGGGGCCTTGCAGCGAGTCCTGCAGCGCCTGTACCGCGCGGTCCAGCTTGGGCTGGTCGATGCCCAGCGCGGTCGACATGCCCGGCGCCTTGAGCCGGTTGAGCGTCGATTGCAGCTGCGCGACGGAATTCGGATCGGCCGGGTCGTAGCTCGCCAGCGGCTGCAGCACCTGCGACTTGATGTACGCATTGGCCGCGATCTCCAGGGTGCGGCGTCCGCTCTCGGTGGTCTTGCCCAGCCCGGACAACAGGCTCAACGTGCGGTCGGTGACGGCTTCGGGATGGTTGCCCAGCGCGGTGGTCAGCGCGAACTGATTGTTCGGATCGTCGAGCAGCGCGGCGACCTCGTCCTCGTAACCGCCGGCCGCCAGCAGGGTCTCGATCTGCGCCTGCAGCTCCAGCCCGTCCTGCGCGAGCTGCTCCTTGAGCTCGTTGGCGGTCTGCTCCCAGCCGGGACCCTGGCGGGCGATGTAGTCCTTGATCGCAAGCTCGAGCTGCTCGGGCGTCATCGTCCCGCCCTGGTTGGCGATCAGCCAGTTCAGTTCCTGGGTGTGCTGGATGTAGGCGTCGGCGCTGTCCTTCACCGTCGAGCCGGCATAGGTATTCACGCCTTCCATCACGATGTCCTGCCCGTAGCCCGCGGCGATCGCGAAGGCGGGCGTACCGCCCTCGGCGCCGTGCTGGTACAGGCCATTCCGATCCAGACCCAGTCCGGTGTCGGCCAGCGCCTGGATCGCAGCCTGGCCTTCCGGCGTGCCGGCGGCGCGGTCGAGCACCCGCAGGAAGGTCGCGGTGCCTTCCATCCCGGTCGGCCCGCCGTAATCGTTGAGCGCGTAGTTCGAATACGCGCTGGTGGTGTTCTCCAGCACCGCGGCCACCAGTGCGGGATCCAGGTCCTGGGTCAGCGCATCGAGGTTGTTCGCGGCATCCAAGAAGGGCACGGCCTGGCCCTGCGAGCTGTCCGGCGTCTGGGTCAGCGGTGCGGTGGCGTCGAAGGCCGCGGCCCGCAGGGCCTGCTGCACCTGCGAATTTGCCAGCAGGTCGCGCCGGGTCTGCGGATCGGCCTGGGCATAGGCCTCGCCGAGGATCCGGACCTGCTCGGCCGGCGTGGCGCCGGCTTCCATGATCTGCACCACCTGCTCGACCGAGGCGTTGGGTGCCGCCTCCAGCTGCACCTCGGTGCCGTTTTCGCGCAACAGTTCGGCGGCCTTCGCGGGCAGGTAGTCGGCGGTGATGCCCTGGTCGCCGATGCCGCCGACCTCGTCGACGTACTGTTGCAACGCGTCGTAGCCCGCCAGCGTCTGCGCGTCGCTGGCGCCGGGCGCGATCACCGCGTCCACCGCCTGCAGTACGCGCGGGTCGAAGCGCAGCGCGGGATTACCGGCGTCCGCCAGCAGGTGCGCGGCCTTGAGCGGCAGGGCGTCGGCGAGGATGCCCGCATCGCCGATGCCGCCGACCTGGTCGACGTAGCGCTGCACGGTGGCGTAGGCCGCTTCGCGATCGGCCGGCGTCGCGCCATCGGCCAGCAGGCCGTTGACGCTGGTAATCACTTCCGGGCGCAGGCGCACGTCGGTGCCGGCCTCGCGTAGCATCCGCGCGGCCTGCGCGGGCAGCGCTTCGGCGGTGATGCCCTGATCGCTCACGCCGCCGACCTGGTCCACGTAGCCGGCGACCGCCTGGTAGCCGGCGATGCGCTGGTCGAAGCTTGCGTCCGGACCGATGACCTGGTCGACCGCGGACACGACTTCCTTCGGCACCGTGGGCAGGCCTGCATCCGTCAGCAGGCCGACGGCTACGCCCGGCAGCGTTTCGGGTGCCACGCCCGTGCCGCCGAGGCCGCCGTTGCTATCGACGTAATCCTGCAGCCGCACGTTGGCTTCGTTCTTCTGCTCGGCGGTGGCGTCCGCGGACAGCACGGCGTCGACGGTGCGCGACACCTGCGGGTCCACGGTGGCGTCGGGCATGTTCAGCACTTCGCCGGCGTTGAGCAGGCTCGGGTCGCGCACATGCGGATTGATGTCGAGGATCGCCTGCGGCGTGGTGCGGTGCTCGTCGGCGATCTGCTGCAGGTTCTCGCCTTGCTGCACGGTGTGCTGTTTTTCACCGCGTTGCTCGGCCGGAGGTGGGGGCGGAGGAGGGGTGTACTCGGTGCGCAGCGGATCGACCATGGCGGCGTGTCCATACGGAGGAGGCGCGGAAGGCTTCCACAGTCGCCGTGTCGTTTGCCACCGCGGTTTCGTGCGATTGAAACCGCGGTGACATCGCGGTGACACATCAGGCGCGGCGCATGCTGTGCAGCCGCGCGTACGCGACATCTAGCGAACGCAAGCTCGGGTACGCCCTAGGCAAGCATCGGCAGGAAAACCTGTACGTCGGTCACACGGGCGGTCCGCGTAGCGTGCGCTGTGCGCACGACAGCGGGCCGTGGGCAGGTAATTGATCTGGTTGGATCGAGACCAGGCGCTACACCACGCTCACCATGCTTATGCGGGGTCTCCGCTAGCGTTGCGCAGCGGTCGCGTCCGAATGTCTGGACGCTTCCGTGCCAGAAATGCAGAGGAGACACCCGCATGGCATCGGTTCGGTACATCGTGAACGACGTCGACGAAGCGGTCGATTTCTATCGTGACCGCCTGGGCTTTGCCGTCGAGAAGCACAACCCGGGAAAATTCGCAGCACTGACGCGCGAGGACCTGCATCTGTTTCTCAATGCGCCGGGTGCCGGTAGCGCCGGCAAGGCGGGAGGCGATCCTCAGCCGGGCGGCTGGAGCAGATTCATGATCGTGACAGACGATCTCGACGGCATGATCGCGCAATTGCGCAGCGCCGGCGCAACGTTCCGCGGCGACGTGGCCGAAGGGGCGGGGCGGCAAATCCTGCTCCAGGATCCGTCGGGCAACGTCGTGGAGCTGTTCGAGTACACAGACCGTTCGAGTTGAACGGCAGACCCGGCATCGCTGCGCGTGAGCAGTCTGCGCCCGGAGCCTGACCTGGCCGGGTCGCGCAGCGGTCCACCCCGCATCGATCAGACGGCTTCAGGCGATGCGCGCCTGGAATACCACGCATGGATCAACCCGGCCTGAAAGAACCGCACCGGCGTGTCGAAGCCGCCGGAGCGGATGATAGACGCCACATGCTCCGGCGGCAGCACCGCCACGTCCCTGGCATAGGCGTGGCGCATCCGCTCCAGTCCCTCGGGCGTGACGCCGCCCGAGGCCATCAGCTGCAGCCACGTCCGCAGCAATGCTGCGTACTCGGGCGAGCCGGTGTCCGACGCCAGGTCGGAACTCGCCAGGATCCCGCCGGGCTTCAGCCTGTCCGCGATCTCGCGGAAGAAGGCGGAGCGGGCTTCCGGCTCCAGGATGAACTGCGACACTAGGAAACACGTCGCTGCATCGTGCAGCTGTCCGGCGGGCAGCGAGTCGAGATAGCCCTCGTGGAAATTGCAGCGCGAGGTGAATCCTTCCGCCTCGGCGCGCCGGCGGCAAACATCCAGCATCGCGCCGGAAGGCTCCACCGCGGTGAACCGCCAGCGTGGAAATTTCCCGGCGAGATGCGCCATCTCCGCGCCCGTGCCGACCCCGACGCAGAGGATGCGTGCATCCTCGGGTAGCTCGGCGAACACCGACTCCAGCAGGTAATGCAGCGCGTCGCGCATCGGCGCCATCTTCGCCCACTGCGTGTCATAGCCGGCAGCCTGCTGATCGAAAAGGGCTTTGAGTTCGTCGCTGTGCATCGTGCTTACGTATTGCTGCAGTTAGCGGCTCAAGGGGCCGCGCCGCGAAGCGACGTCAGCCCGAACGAAGTGCTGGATGGTCGAGGCGTGCTCATTCTTCGATCGCCTCGATCCCCTGCTGTTTGAGGTTCTCAAGGTGATCATGCATCTGCTTGAGCCGTTCGGGGGAGTGGCCTTCCCATTCCGTCACTTCGCCGATGACGCGGAAGGCGCTGCGGGACCGGTACGACTTCGTCGGGTTCCCGGGAAATTTCTTGTCCGTCAGGTTCGGATCGTCCTCAATGGGGCCGGTCGGCTCCACGATGTAGATCCTGCCACGCCCTTCGCCCAGGGCCAGCTCGGCGCCCCAGATCGCCGCATCCAGCGTGGCGGACAGGTAGACGAACTTGGCCTGGTTCCGCTTGCCGTAGTTGGAGGCATAGCCCGGTTCGATCAGGGCACCCACTTCCAGGTGCGCCTTGGTGCCGTGGTAGTAGGTTTGCGTATCGGTCATCGCCTAACTCCGTTCCCTGCCACGCGACAGGCCGGCGATCCTGCATGACGCGCAGGGCCTTGCCGCAAGCCCCCCTGCGTTGTATAAATTGATTGTGGGAGGCGCCTGGCGCCTCCTTTTTTGTTTTTCGTTTGTTTCTCGTCGCAGCGGAACCTTCTTGCGCGCAGGGAGCGGGTTTGGCCCTAGGTCGTCAAGCGCGTGAATCGAACCAAGCGGCGAAGCGGGTGCGGCTGGTTCGAGAGCCGTTGATTGCCGCGCCCCAATATCCGTTAGGTGTTTTGCGATGCCATTGGCACGTCAGACGGAACGCTGCTCATCTCGAGCTCCATGTAAACATCGGCGGTCTCGTAAGGCTGATGGCCGGGAAGCGGTCTGTGCTCGAATCCGAGGGACTCATACAGCTTCAGCGCAGGGCCGAGCTTGCTGCTTGAAAGCAGGACGACACGCGTGGCTCCCCGCTCCCTGGCGCGATTCAAGGCCAGTTCCGCCAACCTTCGCCCAAGTCCTTGCCCGCGGGCTTCGTGCGCCACCGCCAGTTTTGCCACTTCGAACACGTGGTCCGAGACCGGTACGAGCGCGCAGGTGCCCACTACGCATCCGTCCTCTTCGGCAATGAAGATCTCACCGCCGGGGTCGAGAATGTACTCGCGGGGCGAGTACAGGTGCTTTCCGTCCGGCTCTTCGTAGAGACCGAAGCTGTCCAGCCACTCCCGGTTGAGCCGCGCGAAGTCATCGGCGTGCCTGTCCTGATACGCGACGATTTCGAATGGTCGTTGTTCCATGGGCTGCTACCCTCTCACGGATGTGCGAATAGTTCGGTAAGGCGCCTAAAACCTTAAAAGGCCCGCGTCGCGAAGCGGCTTAGACTTGAATGGATTGCTGCCTGCCAGCCAGATTACAAAGCGTCCGTGGTCTTTCTGACAGCAATCTCTACCAAACGCTGGTCTTGGCCAAAAACGTAAAACGCCTCGACGCTGGTCGTGAAGATAATCGTGTACCTGTTACCGGCAATAGTGTTTGGAGGATAGATGGTATTGGGCTCAACAGAGCCACGCCACAAGGGAGCGGGTTTCAACCCATTGGCTCGCAAGTGAGCCAGGACTTGATCTTCAGAGGATCCTATTGGAGTTTCCTCCAGCAACTGCGATTCGATCCTGTCGGCGCCAAGAAACCAGCGCCAGTTGGGAAGTGTGGCCACTGCAAGCACGGCCGTGATGGCGACAATGACAAGGATCGTGATGGACCTGCGAGAGACTTTCATTGTGGCTAAGGATCGATTCAGTCGTGCTTAGGACGGGGTTTCGGCCTGGATGAATCGTCAGGCGCCGGCGAACTCGCCGCGGAAGACGAAATAGACCGCACCCAGGATGCACAAACCGGCCCATAGATAGTCCAGCTTGAGCGGTTCTTTCATGTAGAACACGGCGAAGGGCACGAACACGGTCAGCGTGATGACCTCTTGCAGGATCTTGAGCTGTCCGAGCGAGAGCGCGGCGTAGCCGATACGATTCGCGGGAACCTGCAGCATGTACTCGAAGAACGCGATACCCCAGCTGATGAGCGCGGCGACCAGCCACGGCTTGGCGCTGAGTTCCCTGAGATGCGCATACCAGGCAAACGTCATGAACACGTTGCTGAGTGTGAGCAGCAGAATGGTCAATCCGATTTCGCGCATGAAAGTATCCGGTGCCTAACGTCTGAGCTGAGCCATGCCGCTAGGCGGCTCGAATGAATTGCCAGGTGCCGTCACAGCAAGTGCTGTGCAGCAGTCGCGCCGAGGACAATGTGACGACTTATTTCGCCTCATCGACCATCTGCATGGTCTTTTCCTCGACCTCTTTGGCAACTTGAACCAGCGCTTCATCCCGGGAAAGGGCCGAGAGCATCTCGACAGGTTTGATCAGCCCGATCTTCGTGCGGCCTTTCTCGGTAAAGACCGAGATGCGGCACGGGAGCGCCATGTTCAGGCGCATATCGACGGACAGGACCTTGGCGGCTTGGGCGGGATTGCACACTTCGAAAATCCTGCATTGCTCATCGAATGCAACGCCTTTGCTGCGTAGCGTGCCGGCCAGGTCATGGACGTGCAGGACCCCGAAGCCATGACGTTTGACCGCCAGCTCGAGGTCTGTCGATGCCTGGTCGAATGGCTTGTCGGTTTCGACGATGTAGTACATGAAATCACCTCGGTCGTGCGCGCGGCACATGGCGATTTGATTGGCCCAGAAGCGGGTCAAGGCTCATGCTCGCCCTGGCCCGGTTGGTCGTCAAGCCGGGTTGGTGCATCGAATGGGAACGCATCCGGCTCGACGCGTGAGGGCGCCGCGCTGCGGTAAAGCGCCAGCCGGTGTGCGATTGGCGTGCGGCTTGTGCGCGATGCCGGAAAGCAGAAGCCCGCGCACTGCGCGGGCTCCCAGGTCTGGTGCCGGAGGTGGGACTCGAACCCACACGCTTTTAAGGGCGGCGGATTTTGAGTCCGCTGCGTCTACCGATTCCGCCACTCCGGCGCGGGCGGGGATTATAGCCGGGCGTGCTTGGGATTCGGGTTCTGGTCCTTCGACTTCGCACCTGCGGCGCTACGCTTAGGACGATCCTTCGACTTCGCGCCGTTGGCGCTACGCTCAGGACGAGCGGGGTTGGATTTGCGCCTTTAGCGCTACGCTCAGAGCCTGCCCCGGACTCGATCCGGGGACGATCCTTCGACTTCGCGCCTGCGGCGCTACGCTCAGGACGAGCGGGACTAAAAGTGCAGGCCGCCGTAGCGGGCCATGCCGGCGGCGGCGACCAGGATCACGGCGATCAGCAGCAGTTCGATGCGCACGATGCGGCGCAGGGCGGCGACTTCGGTGGCCGGGGGCAGGTAGCCCGAATCGGCCTTCAGCGCCTTGCGCCAGCGCAGGAAGCGCAGTGTCGGCAGGATCGACAGCAGCGCGGCGAGCACGAAGGCGCCGAGCTTGGCGTGGAACCAGGGGTTGTGCAGGTAGAAGTCTTCGCCCTTGATGCCCTGGAACACGCGCATCAGGCCGACCACCAGCAGCAGGGTGGCCACCATGCCGTAGCCGCGGTCCACGCCAGCCAGGCGCTTGAGCGCGGCGCCGTCGACGCTGCGGCTGAGCAGCACCGCCTGGGTGACCAGCATCGCCACCAGGCCGAAGGCGAGCAGGTGGTGGAGGGAGGCGAGGATGAAGTCCTTTAGCATGTTGGTCCTTTGGGAAAGTGCGCCCTCATCCGCCTTCGGCACCCCGGATCAGGTCTGGGGCAGGTTCTTCTCCAGCACGTGGGAGAAGGAAACCGGAAACCGAAAACCGAATTACGCGGCCTCGTCGGTCACCAGCGTCGCGTCCTGGCGCACGAACCATTCGCCGGAGCGGTCGCTCGGCTGCGGCACGAACTTGGCGCAGCATTCCATCGGCGCCTTGTAGATGTGCAGCGAGATCGCCACCCGGTCGGGGCTGGCGTTGGCGATGGTGTGGTACTCGTGCGGCGGGATCAGGCTGCCGGCGCTGCCTGGACCGGCGTGCATGCCGCCCGCGGCGCGGAAGCGGTAGCGTTCGCCGTCGTGTTCGAGCAGTTCGTACTGCACGATCTCCAGCTCGCCGTCCCACACACCTTCCACGCACCACAGGCCCGAATGGTCGTGCACCGGCGTGCCCTGGCCGGGGCCCCAGGTCATCGCGACCACGCTGTAGCCGTGCTTGGCGCTGCGGTAGATCTCGCGCCGCGCGTAATGGTCGGCGATCGGCTCGTGCACGCAGGCGGGCAGGCGCACGTCGCGGTCGCGGATCATGCGGCACAGGGCGTTGCGCAGGGCCGCGGTGACCGCGTGTTCGTCGCCGCTGGCGACGGCCGCGTCGATGGCGGCGACCAGCTTGTCGTGGCCGGGGAAATCGACGTCGGGACAGCAGGCTTCGGCGTTCATGGGGCGGATTCTAACGCTTCGCCGTTGGGACCCGGAGGGGGAGGCGCCTGGCCGGCGGAACGGTAGGCCGGCCCTACGTGGCCGGCGCCGTGGCTGGATGCTCGCGCGTGCGTCGGGGGCGTAGGCCCGACCTACAGGCTGTCGAGGAAGCCACGGACCGCCGGGCCGAAGCGCTCGATGTCGACCAGGAAGGCGTCGTGGCCCTGCGGCGAGGGCAGCGGCAGGAAGGCGGCGTCGCAGCCGCCCGCGCGCAGGCCGTCGGCGATCTCCTGCTGCTGCTGCAGCGGGAACAGGATGTCGGTGCGCACGCCGATGGCCAAGGCCTTGTCGACTCGGATCGCGGCCAGGCCGCTCATCACGTCGCCGTCGTGGCCTTCGCCCAGGTCGAACCAGTCCATCGATCGGCTGAGGTAGAGATAGCAGTTGGGGTCGAAGCGGCGGACGAAGCGGCGCGCATGGCCTTCCAGGTAGCTCTCGACCTCGAATTCGAGCCCGAACGGATCCTCGTCGTCGCGGCGGTCGGACTCCAGCCGCACGCGGCCGAAGCGGCCGTCCCATTCCAGCGCCGAGCGGTAGGTGATGACGCCGAGCTTGCGGGCCATGCGCATGCCCGATTCGGGATAGCTGGTCTCGTCGTAACGGCCTTCGTTCCACTTGGGGTCGAGCCGGATCGCCTCGCGCTGCAGCGAGCGGATCGCGATCGAAAACGGCAACGCGCGCGCCGCGCCCGAGATGTTGATGTGGGTGCGTGCCGACCCCGGATGCCGCGACAGGTAGGACAGGGCGGTCATGCCGCCCATGGAATTGCCGATCAGGCAGGCGAGGCGTTCGATCCCCAGCGCGCGGGCGACATGGTGCGCGGCGTCGGCGCCGTCCTCGACCGAAAGCTCGGGGAAATCGAGGCGGTAGGTGTCGCCCGTGTCCGGGTTGATCGATGCCGGGCCGGTGGAGCCCTTGCAGCTGCCGAGCGAGTTCACGCAGATCACGTACCAGCGCCCGGTGTCGATCGGCTTGCCGGGGCCGATCATGGATTCCCACCAGCCGGGGTCGGCATTGCCCGCGTTCGAGGCGGCATGCGCGTCCGGCGACAGGCCGGTGACGATCAGCACCGCGTTGTCGCGCGCTGCGTTGGGTTCGCCCCAGGTCTCGTAGGCGATACGCGCGCCGTGCAGCGCGCCGCCGCGCTTCATCGGGAACGGAGAGGGCAGGTCGAGGAAGCGCGTGCCGGGCGGGATGAATTCAGTCATGCGGGGGAGTTTAGCGAGGCGGCGGGATTGGCAGATCGCGGCTGAAGCCGCTCCCACAAAGCCGCTCCCACAAGTGCGGATGAGTCAGGGCTGGCCCAGTACGAGTTCGACGGCCTGACTCGCTGGCAGGGCGACGCGCACGGGTTTCGATTCGAGATCGCCTTGCTGGCGCGTGGCGTCGCCGCTGGCCGACAGCCGCGCGAACACCTCGACTTCCTTCAATGCCGACAGCTTCTGCGTGGGCATGGGGCTGTCGCTGTCGTCCAGGGTGATCGTGGCCGGCACATCGCGCAGCGCATGTTTCTCGGCCGCGACCGGCATGGGCGGGCCGCCCGGGACGCGGGCGATGATGAAGACGCTGGCGTTGGGCATGCGCGCGGACAGACTCGGGTCGATCTTCAGCGACACGCTCAGCGCGCCGGCGGGCGCCGGCGCCGGCGCCTGCGCGGGCAGGGGCGGAAGTCCCGCGTCCTTGCGCGCTGCCTCGATTTGCGGGCGCAGGGCGGCGGCGGCTTTCGGGTCGACGCTGGCGAGCAGCGGTTCCCAGGTGCTGGCGGCCTGCGCGTGCTCGCCGCGCTGGCGCAGGGCGACGCCCAGGAACCAGCGGGCGCGCTGGTGCATCGGCTGCACGCGCAGCGCGTTGCGGAGCATGGCGACGGCTCCGTCGTCGAAGCGACGGTCGGCATCGGCCAGGGCGGAGGCTTCGGCGGCTTCGGTGAGGAGATCAGCGTCGTCCGGCGCCAGCTTCACGGCGCGCGCGTAGGTATCGCGCGCCTTGGCCGGTTGTTCCTGCTGCAGGTAGGCGCGGGCCAGCAGGCGCAGGCCGTCGACCTGGTTGGCGCTGTCTTTCGAAGAGCCGCGCTGCAGCTCCGCTTCCAGGCGGGTGATGGCTTCGTCCATCGTTTTGGGCATTTCGCGCTGCGCCGGATCCAGCGCGGCGGGCGTGCCGACCAGCCGATAAAGCAGGCCGGTGGCGATGGCCAGCGCTGCTATCGCTGCTAGCGCCGGCAGGGGGCGCTGGCGCCACAGCGGATGCAGCACCCAGGCGAACGTGGCCAGGACCAAGAGCGCGGCGAGGGCGACGAAGACGGCCATCACCACTCCTGCGAATCGTCGGCGGCCACGGGCGTGCGTGCGCGTCGGCGCACGATGCGCGCGACGACCACGCCGCCCACCAGCACCAGCAGCGCCGGGCCGAACCACAGCAGCCAGGTGCCGGACTCGACCTGCGGACGGTAGAGCACGAACTCGCCGTAGCGCTGCACCAGGAATTGCTTGATCTGCGCATCGGTGCGGCCTTCGCGCATCAGCTGCAGCACTTCGGCGCGCAGATCGTAGGCGATCTGCGCGTTGGAGTCGGCCAGCGACTGGTTCTGGCACATCACGCAGCGCAGCTCGGCTGCGAGCGCGTGGAAGCGGGCTTCTTCCGCGGGGTCCTGGAATTGCAGCGGCGCGGGATCGGACCGCACCTGGGCCGGCGCTGGCAATGCGATCAGCAGCGACGCCAGCAGCAGTGGCGCCAATGCCGCGATGCGATGCCAGGGCAGGCGCTTCACCTGCGCGAGCCTTCGATCTGCTGCAGCATGGGCATGATTTCCTTGCGCACGACCTCGTCGCTGATCGGCCCGACGTGCTTCCAGCGGATCACGCCATTGGCATCGACCAGGAAGGTTTCCGGCGCGCCGTAGATGCCCCAGTCGATCGCGTTGCCGCCTTCGACATCGGTCACCACCAGCCAGAAGGGATTGCCGAACTGTTCGAGCCAGCGCAGGGCATCGGCGCGTTCGTCCTTCCAGTTGTAGCCGACCACGCGCACGCGCTTGCGCTCGGCGAACCGCGTCAGCACCGGATGCTCGATCCGGCACGCCGCACACCAGCTGCCCCAGACGTTGAGCAGGAACGGCGCGCCGCGCAGGTCCTTCAGGGTCACGATGCGCTCGGGCTCGTGCAGCGAGGGCAGCGCGAAGTCCGGCGCCGGCTTGCCGATCAGCGGCGAGGGCAGGGCATCGCGGTCTGCGCGGCGGCTCATCCACACACCTGCGGCGAGCAATACAGCGAGCGCGGCGAAAACGAGAAGTGGAAGCCAACGGGAGGTCTTCATGGGTCTCCGTCTCCGAATGAATCATCAGGCCGTTGGTGGTCGCGAGCGATCATGACGCCGATTGAGGGTTCCCATGCGGTGGCAGGATCACGCGCATACGGATCGGCAGGTTCGCGCACAAGGTTTTGCATGCGAAAGCGCCGGTCGGTGGCGGTCACGAAGCCGCCGAGGGCCATCAGGATCGCGCCGAGCCAGATCCAGCGCACGAACGGCTTGACGTGCACGCGCAGCGCCCACGCGCCCCCGCCGAGCGGCTCGCCCAGCGCGACGTACAGGTCGCGGGTGAATCCGGGCTGCAGCGCGGCCTCGGTCATCACCTGTCCACCGGCGGCATAGCTGCGCTTTTCCGGATGCAGGGTATCGATGCTGGCGGTGCCGCGCATGACCTGCACGCTGCCGTAGTCGGCCGTGAAGTTGGGGCCGACGCGCTGTTGCACGCCGTCGAAGCGGAAGTCGTAGCCGCCCAGCTGCACCGACTGGCCTGGCATTACCGCCAATTCGCGCTGTGCGCTCAGGCCTTCCACCAGCAGCGCGCCGATCAGGAACACGGCAACGCCCAGGTGCGCCAGCGTCATGCCAAGCATTTCGGCGGTGAAGCGCGAGCCGTTGCCGCGCACGCGGGCCCAGACGAAGCGCAGCGTACCCGCCGCGATCCAGGTCGCACCGGCCAGGCCTGCAGCGGTTTTCCATTTGCCCTGCGGCGCCAGGAAGAAGGCCGCGATGCCGACCCCCACCGCCAGGCCCAGCCACGGCACCAGCAGGCGCAGCGGCTTGGCCATCTCGTCGCGCTGCCAGCGGGTCAGCGGACCGAACGGTAGCAACAGCACCATCGGCGCCATCAGCACGGTGAACAGCAGTGCGAAATATGGCGGCCCGACCGAAATCTTGCCCAGTTCCAGCGCGTCGGCCAGCATTGGATATAGCGTGCCGAGCAGCACCATTGCGCAGGCGGCGGTGAGCAGCAGGTTGTTGAGCAACAGCAGGGTCTCGCGCGATGCGGGTGCGAATGGCTTGCCGTCGCCGCCGTCAGGGCTGCGCAGCGCGTACAGCAGCAGCGAGCCGCCGATCACGATACCGAGGAAGATCAGCACGAACAATCCGCGGGTCGGATCCGCGGCGAAGGCGTGCACGCTGGTCAGCACGCCCGAGCGCACCAGGAAGGTGCCGAGCAGGGACAGCGAGAACGCAGCGATCGCCAGCAGCAGGGTCCAGCCGGCGAAGCTGCCGCGCTTCTCGGTGACCGCCTGCGAATGCAGCAGCGCCGTGCCGGCCAACCAGGGCATGAAGCTGGCGTTCTCGACCGGATCCCAGAACCACCAGCCGCCCCAGCCCAGCTCGTAATAGGCCCACCACGAGCCGAGCGCGATACCGAGGGTAAGAAAACCCCAGGCGACATTGGTCCACGGCCGGGTCCAGCGCAGCCAGTCGCGCCACTCGCGTTCGCCCTGGCCCTGCCGCAGCGCTGCAGCATCCAGCAGCGCCGCGATCGCGAACGCGAACGGCACCGAGAAGCCCACGTAGCCCAGGTACAGCATCGGCGGATGGATGATCATCCCCGGATCCTGCAGCAGCGGATTGAGGTCGCGCCCTTCGGCCGCGGCCGGGAGCAGGCGCTCGAACGGATTGCTGGTGAAGATCAGGAAGGCCAGGAAGCCCACGCCGACCACGCCCATCACGCCGAGTACGCGCGCGCTCACGCGCGTCGGCAGCGCATGCGAGAAGCGGGCGACCACGGCGGTCCATAGCGCCAGGATCAGCGTCCACAGCAGCAGCGAGCCTTCGTGCGCGCCCCAGACCGCGGTGAATCGGTAGACCAGCGGCAGCAGCGAGTTGGAATTCTCGGCAACGTAGCGCAGCGAGAAATCGCGCGCGACGAAACCCGCGGTGAGCAGGCCGAAGGCGAGTGCCACCAGCACCAGCTGCGCGTACGCGGCCGGGCGCGCGACGCGCATCCAGGCCTCGACACCGCGCTGCGCGCCGGCCAGCGGCAGGGCGGCCTGCAGGATGCCGACCAGCAGGGCGAGGATCAGCGCGATCTGACCGAGTTCAGGCAGCACGAGCCTGCCTCCGACAGTACATGTGGGAGCGCGCTCGCGCGCGAATGCCCTTGTTCGGGCTGCCGTGAGCAGATGCGGGGGAAACGGCAATCGCGGGCAAGCCCGCCCCCACAAGGCGGCGCCTGGCCACTGCCGCCATCAGGGCGACGTCCCGGTGCTTGGCACCTGCACATCGTGTTTCACATGCGCCTTGCCCATCTTGTCCGCCACTTCCTTGGGCATGTAGGTCTCGTCGTGCTTGGCGAGCACCTGTTCGGCGACGAAGGTGTCGCCCTGCATGCGTCCGGTCGCGACCACCGCCTGCTTCTCGCGGAACAGGTCGGGAAGGATGCCGGTGTAGACGACGGGCAGGGTCGCATCGCCATCGTCGACGCGGAAGCGCGCTTCCAGGGTGCCGGAGGTGCGCTGCAGCGAACCGGCCTGAACCATCCCGCCGAGGCGGAACCTGGCCTTGCCCGACGACACCGCTTCGCCGGCGCTGCCGCTGAGCACTTCGTTGGGCGTGTAGAGATAGGCCACGTTGCGCTGCAGGGCGAAGGCGACCAACGTCGCCGCCACCGCGGCGGCGAGCAGCAGGGCCAGGATCAACAGCAGGCGGCGTTTACGGGTGGGGTGCATGAAAGGTTTTCTTCTCGTCATTCCAGCGCAAGCTGGAATCCATTTTGATCTTGCTGGGACAGAGGACAGGCTTCCGGGACAAATCAAACTGGATCCCGGCTTTCGCCGGGATGACGAGCCTTGGATTTGATGAGTTCAGTGGTGGCCCGCGCCGTCCGCAGCTTCGCCGCGCGCAGCTGCTGCCGGATCTGCAGCTTCGGCGAGAGCCAGTCCCACAGTATCCCCGCCACGAACACCGCATAGGCGGCGATCACATAGTTCTGGTAGCTCATGCGCGCGCTCCGGCGAGCTGCGCGACCCAGTCCTTGCCCGCTTCGCGCCGCAGGTTGTCGGCGCGCGCGCGCTGCAGCAGCGCGCCGATGAACCACAGCTTGGTGCCGATGATCATCCAGATCAGCGGCTGGAGCATGCTCGGATCCATGCTCGATTCGCCCAGCAGGCGGATGGTCTGGCCCTGGTGCAGCGAGTTCCACCACACCACCGAATAGCGGATCACCGGCAGCAGCACCACGCCGACGATGGCCAGCAGACCGGCCGCGCGCGCGGCGTTGCGGCGGTCGTCGATGGCGCCGTACAGGCCCATCACGCCCAGGTACAGGAACAGCAGGACCAGTTCCGTGGTCAGGCGCGGATCCCAGTCCCACCAAGTGCCCCACATCGGCTTGCCCCAGATCGAACCGGTGACCAGGGTGATCAGGGTGAAGGCCGCACCGCTGGGCGCGCAGGCCATCGCCAGGATCTCGCACAGCTTGATCCGCCAGATCAGCGCGATGGCCGCGTACAGCGCCATCAGCGCGAAGATCGCCATGCTCATCCATGCGCTGGGCACGTGCACGTACAGGATGCGGAAGCTGTCGCCCTGCTGGTAATCCGCGGGCACCACGAACAGGGCCATGTACATGCCGACCGCCATCAGCGCCGCACCCAGCGCATACGCCCACGGCGCCCAGCGCGCGGCGAAGCGGTCGAAGGTCGGCGGCGAGCCGAGTTGGTGGAACCAGCGGAGCAGAGGATTCATCGAAACTTCAATTCACGCGGCCTAGCTCAGTGAAATCCGGATCGCGGCGGCGGCGGCCAGCGGCGCCAGCGCCAGCGCCAGCGCCAGGCCTGCGCCCAGCAGCAGCAGGGCTCCCGCGAACTCCAGGCCTTGCGCAGCCGCGGTGACGCTGCCGGCGCCGAACACCAGCACCGGCACGTACAGGGGCAGGGCGAGCAGGGCCACTAGGATACCGGAGCGGCGCATGCCCACGGTCAGCGCGGCGATCACTGCGCCCAGCAGCGCGAGCAACGGCGTGCCCAGCAGCAGCGAGGCCATCAGGACCGGCAACTGCGCATGCGGCAGGTACAGCAGTTCGCCCAGCAGCGGCGTGGCCAGCACCAGCGGCAGGGCCGTCGTGGCCCAGTGCACCAGGGTGCGCACCAGCACCAGCCAGGCCAGCGGTACCGGCGCCAGCAGCCATTGCTCCAGCGAGCCGTCCTCGGCATCGCCACGGAACAGGGTGTCCAGCGCCAGCAGGCCCGCCAGCAGCGCCGCGACCCAGAGCACCGCCGGGCCGAGCTTGGCCAGGGCCTGCCGCTCGGCACCCAGCGCCAGCGCGAACAGCACCACCACCAGCACCGCGAACAGCAGCGGCTGCAGGGCATCGCCGCGCCGGCGCCACAGCAGGCGCAGGTCGCGGGCCACCAGCGCGCGGGCTGCGGCCAGCATCATGCCGCGCCACCGAGCCGCAGTTCGCGGGTCCGCACCGGCGGCGCCGCGTAGGCGCCATGGGTGGTGACCAGCGAAGCGCCACCGTCGTCCAGGTGTCCCTGGACCAGGGCGTTGACCAGTTCGATGCCCTGCAGGTCGAGATTCGCGTAGGGCTCGTCCATTAGCCACAGCGGTGCAGGCGACAGCCACAGGCGTGCGAGCGAGGCGCGCTTGCGCTGTCCGGCGGACAGTTGCCGCGCCAGCGCGTCGTCGTAGCCGGCCAGGCCGACCAGGTCCAGCGCGGCGGCGATGCTGCGCTCGGGCCTGCGCCCGTGCAGCCCGCACAGGAAGCGCAGGTTTTCCAGCACCGTCAGGTCTGCCTTCAACGCCGGCAGGTGACCAAGATAGGCGATGCGATGGCTGCGCTCGGCGTGCCCGGCGATCACGCCGTCGATCTCCACCTCGCCGCTGTCGGCCTGCAGCAGCCCGGCCAGCACCCGCAGCACCGTGGTCTTGCCGGCGCCGTTGTCGCCGCGCACCAGCAGCGCCTCGCCGGCGTCGACCGAGAACGATAGCGGCCCGAACACCGGCGTTTCGTTGCGGGCGAACATGAGGCCGCGCGCAGCGAGGAGTGGGTGAGGAGCTGCGTTAGGCCGATGCCCTATCGGCATCGGCCGCAACTCCGAACGCCTGGCCAGGGATGGCCGGGCCGGACGATCCGGAGCCGGAAAAGCGGCGCCATGGATGGCAGCGATGATTTCACGAAACAGGACGGTCCCAAGCGTCAGACGCGGCTTGTACGCTTATTTTAGCCAGTCGACGCAGGGAAAGGCTTCGTAGCCCGGCGGTGGCGCGGCATCCATGCGCAGCCGCACCGCGCGGCCCCGGTCCCATGCCACCGTGCCCAGCTGACCGAAGCGGCGGCCCAGCGCATCGAGTTCCTGGGTCGGCAGGTCGATCACCAGCCAGCTGGGTTCGCGCCAGCTGCGGTCGGTTGCCGACGAGAACGCCGCCCGGCTGTTGTACGCGCTCTCGGCGATCAGCCGGTGCAGTTCGGCGTCCTCGCGCCGGTTGACCGCCTTTTCGCGCGGCACCGAGTACGGATCCCAGGCAGAAAGCAGCGCGAAGCAGTGCGCGCCGGGAAAAGCGGCCTCGACTTCCGGGGCGCGCTCGCCGATCCGGATCCAGCGCCATTCGCCGTCCAGCTCCCAGCGGTAGTCGGCGAGCAGGTAGGCATCGAGCAGTTCGGCGACGCGGGCTGGTGTGAGGACATGCATCCGACAGGTTTATCCGATCGCACCCGAACCGTAAACTCTTGACGAACGCAACGACGGATGGATGCGATGCCGGACAGCCCCATGCGGGTCGATACCAAGCTGCCCAAGGTCGGTACCACCATTTTCACGGTGATGTCGCAGCTGGCGGTCGAGCACGGCGCGGTCAACCTGGGACAGGGGTTTCCCGACTTCGCCGTTCCGGCGCGTCTGGTCGATGAGCTCGACAAGGCGATGCGCGCGGGCCATAACCAGTACGCGATGATGACCGGCGTGCCCGCGCTGCGCCAGGCGATCGCGCGCAAGACCATGCGCGTCTACGGGGTCGAACCCGATGCGGACCGCGAGATCACGGTGACCAGCGGCGCGACCGAGGCGATCTTCAACGCCATCGCCGCGGTCGTGCGCCCGGGCGACGAGGTCATCGTGCTCGATCCCTGCTACGACTGCTACGAGCCCGCGATCGACCTGGCCGGTGGCAAGGCGGTGCACGTCGCGCTGGACCCGCGCACGTTCGCACCGGACTGGGCTGCGGTGCGCGCGGCGATCACTTCGAAAACGCGGATGCTGATGATCAACAGCCCGCACAATCCGTCCGGCGCGATGTTGTCCGAGGCGGACATGCGCACGGTCGCGGATCTGCTGCGCGACACGGAGATCTTCCTGCTGTCGGACGAGGTGTACGAACACATCGTCTTCGACGGCGCGCGCCATGAGTCGGTGCTGCGTTATCCGGAGTTGCGCGCGCGCGCGTTCGTGATCTCCAGCTTCGGCAAGACCTACCACTGCACCGGCTGGAAGATCGGCTACTGCATCGCAGCGCCGGCCCTCAGTGCGGAATTCCGCAAGGTGCACCAGTACAACGTGTTCTGCACCTTCAACCCGGCCCAGCACGCGTTCGCCGCCATGCTCGATGCCGAGCCTGAGCACTATGAGCAACTGGGCGCCTTCTACCAGGCCAAGCGCGACCGCTTTCGCGAGCACCTGCTGACCACCAGGCTCGCGCCACTGCCGGTGCCGGGCGGATATTTCCAGCTGGTGGATTATTCCGGGGTCAGCGACCTGGACGATGTCGCCTTCTGCCGTTGGCTGACGGCCGAGCAGGGCGTCGCTGCGATTCCCTTGTCGCCATTCTACGAAACCCCGCCCCCCGATCAGCGCCTGGCACGGCTGTGCTTCGCCAAGAACGAAGCCACGCTCGACGCCGCCATCGAACGCCTGCAAAAGCTTTAGATCCCATGTGGGAGCGCGCTTGCGCGCGAATGCCTTTCGGACAGTCCCTCAATCAGCCTCTCAACCAGCCCGTCGAGAGCAATCGCGCGCAAGCGCGCTCCCACAGGGCGTCGCCCCCGTATCATCTGCCCATGAACAACCTCCGCGTCTCACTGGTCCAGGGTGAAACCCGCTGGCACGATCCTGCCGGCAACCGCGATTACTACGGCGATCTCATCGAATCGCTGCACGGCATCACCGACCTGGTGCTGTTGCCGGAAACCTTCACCAGCGGCTTTTCCAACGAGGCCATCGCCCAGGCCGAAACCATGGACGGACCCACCGTGGCGTGGATGTGCGAGCAGGCCCGTCGGCTGGACGCCGCGATCTGCGGCAGCGTGCAGATCCGCCAAACCGATGGACCGCGCAAGGACCGCGTGTTCAACCGGCTGCTGTTCGTCACTCCGGATGGAAACCTGCAGCACTACGACAAGCGCCACCTGTTCCGCTATGCGAAGGAGCATGAGCGCTACGCCGGCGGCAGCGAGCGCCTGACCGTCGAGTGGAAAGGGTGGCGGATCTGCCCGCTGGTCTGCTACGACCTGCGCTTCCCGGTGTTCTCGCGCAACCGCTACGACGTGGAACGCCCGGGGATGCTCGATTACGACCTGCTGCTGTACGTGGCCAACTGGCCCGCAGCCCGCGCGTACCCGTGGAAGACCCTGCTGCGCGCGCGCGCGATCGAGAATCTGTGCTACGTCGCCGGCCTCAATCGTGTCGGCACCGACGGCAACGGCCTGCAGTATTCCGGCGACAGTGCGGTGATCGACTTCCTCGGCCACCCGGTCAGCGAATGCACCGACGAAGAGGTGGTGGCCACCACCACGCTGCTCGCCGCCGAACTGGCCGCGCATCGCGAGCGGTTTCCAGCGATGCTCGACGCAGACCGGTTCACGTTCTCGTAGAGCCTGCCGCCGCGTCCAGCGGTTCCCCAGGCAACGGCGCGCACCAATGGCGCGTCATTGGTCATGTGGTCTGGGTCATGCGACCGGGGTCATGGCAGATCGATTTCGATGGCTTCCGTCGAAGTGCGCCGACCGCCGCCCATTCCCTCGATCATCACCAGGCCGAACGGCGGGCAATAGTGCTTGTGCTCCACCGCCCCAACTTCCAGCGGGCTCCATTCCTTGGTGACCAGGCAGCCGTCGAATTCGCCGAGACCGATCGAAACGGGCCGATCCACACCGATCACTTTGCCCATGTCTTCGGCGACATCCTCGTAGTACTCCTGCTGGTAGAACGCGCCAGGGCTCGGCTCGGCCAGCATAATCAGTCCGGCCACTGCGCCATCGAGGCCAGCCTGCCATGAGCCTTCCTTGCTGCTGCCGGTTGGATTGCCGTCCTCGTCGTAGAGGAATTCGGTCGTGTCTTCGCCGAAGTACCAGATGTTGCCGGCGTCGTCCTGCGCATACCAGTCGAACGTGTCTTCCAGCAACAGGTCGCGGCCGCCGTCGCAGTCTTCATCCAGCCACTCGCGGTCGGCGATCACGCGTGCGCTCAAGCCCGCATAAGCGCCGGTGAAATCGCTCTTGCTGGCGTCGGTGACGAGGAACTCGTTGATCACGCACTCGTCCTCGCTCACTTCCGAATAGACGACGCGCGTACCCGGCGCGAGCGGCCAGTACGGATTGTCGATGGTCAGCGGTGTGCTGAAATCGGCGGGATCGAAGGGGTATTCGACCAAGCCGCCGTCGGCGGCCGAGGTGGCCGTGGCTGCAGCGAGGATGGCGCCGCAAACGGTGGAAGCGAGTCTTGCCGGGATGCCCATGCCCGTGCCTCCGTTTGCGTTGGTCCAGCGTCAGGCTAGTCCCGCGATTCATAACGCGGCGAGAAGCCCATGTGAGGGAGGACTAACAGTTCGGGGGCAGGCGGACTGCAGCGCCGCGTGCCCTGCATTTTCCTTAACGCCCGGTGTTGTTAACTGCGAACCGGCCCTCGAGTTCCAGGCGGGGCGCGATGAAACGGTCGCTGCGCTTGTTGTGTCTGATTGCCGCCCTGGCCATGGGGGCGGGGGGGCTGGCGGCGCAGAAGCCCGTAGCGATGTCCGATGGCGTGTTGCTACTGGACATCAAGGGCGGCATCGGCCCGGCCACCCGCGATTACGTGCGCCGTGGCCTGGAACGCGCAGCCGCGGACAAGGCCGCTGCGGTCGTACTGCGGATCGATACGCCCGGCGGGCTGGACGCCGCGACCCGAGACATCAATCGCGACATCCTCGCCGCACAGGTGCCGGTGATCGCCTGGGTGGCGCCGGAGGGCGCGCGCGCCGCCAGTGCCGGCACCTACATCGTGTACGCCAGCCACCTGGCAGCGATGGCGCCGGCCACCTCGCTTGGGGCGGCCACGCCGGTGGCGCTGGGCGGCGGGGGATTCCCTGGCGGGCGTCCGGAACCCGACCAGCCGGAGGCCGGGCCCGCGGGCGATGGGAAAGGGGCCAAGGACGACGTCCCGCAGCGGCCCGACACCACTGTCCGGCGCCACAGCGCAGGCGAGGAGAAGGCCGTCAACGACGCCGTCGCCTACCTGCTCACGCTGGCGGAGCTGCGCGGGCGCGACGCCCGGTTTGCAGCCGCCGCGGTGCGCGATGCCGCTACGCTCACCGCGCGCCAGGCACTGGCTCGCGATGTGGTCGAAATCATCGCCGGCGACGTCGACGACCTGCTGCGCCAGGCCGACGGTCGCGAGGTCGCCCTGCGCGACCGCCGCGTCACCCTGGCCACCCGCGGTGCCAACGTTGCCCCGTACACACCGGACTGGCGCAACCGGATCCTGGCGGTGCTCACCGAGCCCACCGTCGCCTATCTGCTGCTGCTGATCGGTCTGTACGGGTTGATCCTGGAAGGCTACAGCCCCGGCGCTGTGCTGCCCGGCGTGGTCGGCGCCATTTCGCTGCTGCTCGCGCTGTATGCGCTGCAGGTATTGCCGGTCAACTATGCAGGGGTGGCGTTGATCGTGTTGGGAGTGATCCTGATCGCGGTCGAGTTCGCCATGCCCAGTTTTGGGGTGCTCGGGATCGGCGGCGTGGTCGCGCTGATCGCGGGCTCCCTGATCATGTTCGATACCGAGGTGCCCGGCTACGGCGTCTCCGGTCGCCTGATCGCCGGCATCGGCCTGGCCAGTGCGGTGGCGTTCGCGGCCCTGGCCTGGCTGGCCATGCGCGCGCGAAGGCAACCGGTCAGCAGCGGCGTCGGCGACATGCGCGGTCAGCTGGCGACGGTGGTCGCGGATTTCGACGGTGTCGGCCGGGTCCTGATCCGTGGCGAAATCTGGCAGGCCCGCAGCGACAGGCCGCTGCGCCGCGGCGAGGTGGTGCGGGTGGTGGCGGTACAGGGCCTGGTATTGCAGGTGGCATCGCCGGACTAGGCGCGCCTGGTTTGCGCCCTGTCCGTCCGCGAGTCGCACGATCGCCGTCGCATGCGCACGGCGCAGCCGCAAGGAGGTGATACATGAACCTGATCGTCTATTTCCCGCTGGTGGCGCTGGTCGCCATCCTGGTGTTCAGCGCCATCAAGATCCTGCGCGAATACGAACGCGGCGTGGTGTTCCAGCTGGGCCGCTTCTGGAAGGTCAAAGGTCCGGGCCTGATCATCCTGATCCCGATCGTGCAGCAGATGGTGCGCGTGGACCTGCGCACCATCGTCATGGATGTGCCGACACAGGACGTGATCTCGCGCGACAACGTTTCGGTCAAGGTCAACGCCGTCGTCTACTTCCGCGTGGTCGATCCGCAGAAGGCGATCATCAACGTCGAGCACTACTACGAGGCCACCAGCCAGCTCGCCCAGACCACCCTGCGCTCGGTGCTGGGCAAGCACGAACTCGACGAGATACTGGCCGAGCGCGACAAGCTCAACGACGATATTCGCACCATCCTCGACGCGCAGACCGACGCCTGGGGGATCAAGGTCGCCAATGTCGAGATCAAGCATGTCGACCTCAACGAGACCATGGTGCGCGCCATCGCCAAGCAGGCCGAGGCCGAGCGCGTGCGCCGCGCCAAGGTGATCCATGCCGACGGCGAAGCGCAGGCCGCCGAAAAGCTCGTTGTAGCGGCCAAGCTGCTCGCCGCCGATCCGCGCGCCATCCAGCTGCGCTACCTGCAGACCCTCACCGAGATCGCTGGCGAAAAGAGCTCGACGATCGTATTCCCGCTGCCGATGGACCTGATCCAGCCGATGCTGGACCGGCTGGCTGCAGCTGCGCCCGGTCGCGGCGGAGACGCCTTGTGAATCCAGCGGTCGAAAGCGATCTCACGGATCGCGGCTGTCAATTGCAGGAGCGGCGTGAGCCGCGAGCTTCCCGCGCTGCGTGCCGGCCAGGGGCCCGCGACTGACGTCGCTCCTACGGCATGCGCCCACGGTTTCGGTCCCTGACCTCCCGGCCGTAACGCCGGGTCCGGCTGCGCAGAGCCCTAGCGGTTGCCGCTACCCCGCGGCCCGCGGTTGCCGCCGGGCCGGTTGCCACCCGGGCGCGGGGCCCCCGGACGCGGTGCGCCTGGACGTGGCCCACGCGGGCCGCCCGGGCGGTTGCCCGGTGGACGAGGGCTGGCGGGACGATCGCCGTAGGGATTGAAGCGTCCGGGATTGGCATGGTCCGACGGGAAGCTCGGTGCGTTGCCGGGGTGGCCGTAGGGCTTGGGCGCGCGGCCCTGGCCCTGGCCGGCCCCGCGCGGACCGCGCGGCTGGTCGGCACCGAAGCCGCCTTCGCCGCGGCCGCCGCCCTGGAATCCACCGCCGGCACGCGGCGGGCGATTGCCTGCAGGGCGCCCGCCGCCGGGCTTCTTGGCGTAGGGCTTGCGTGGGGCATGGCCATCGGGATTGCGATGGCCGCTGGGCCCTGTGTCGACGCCTTCGGGCACGTACCAGGAGCGGAACGCCGCGGGATTGCCTTCGGGCAACGCCCGCGAATGCTTGTCCTTGCGCTGCTTGAACGGCTTCTGCGACTGCTTGGCGGCGGCTTCGCCGCTCACCGTCAGGCCGCCGTGTGGCTTGCGCGGACCGCCGCGCCCGCGTCCACGGTCCTCGCGCACATGGTCGAAGCGGCGCAGCTCGCGGCCTTCGTCGGCGGTGTTGTGTCCGCCCACGTAGCCGTGCGAGCGCTTGTCGCTGCCGACGTGTACGGTCGACTTGGCGGCTTTGCGCTGGCCGATTACCGGCTGCAGGGTGAGCGCGGGCGGCGGACCGTCTTCGAGCTTGAGCTCGGCGCGCAGCGCGGCGACCTTCTCGTCGGAGAGCTCCTGCGACTGCCCGCGCAACAGCGGTTGCGGCAGGGTGATGGATCCGTAGCGGACCCGCTTCAGGCGCGACACCTGGCAGCCTTGCGATTCCCAGAGCCGGCGTACTTCGCGGTTGCGGCCTTCCTTGAGCAGGACCCGGAACCAGTCGTGCGAATCAGTGCCACCGATCCGCTCGATCTCGTCGAACTTCGCCGGACCGTCTTCCAGCGCGACGCCGCGGCGCAGGCGGTCGACGAGCTTGTCCGACACCGTGTCCTCGCCTTCGGGTGCGCGCACGCGGCAAACGTATTCGCGCTCGACCTCGAACGAGGGATGCATCATCGCGTTGGCCAGTTCGCCGTCGGTGGTGAGCAGCAGCAGGCCGGTGGTGTTGATGTCCAGGCGCCCGATGGCGATCCAGCGCGCGCCCTTGAGCGCGGGCAGGGCTTCGAAAATGGTCGGGCGGCCTTCGGGGTCCTCGCGGGTGGTGACCTCGCCCTCGGGCTTGTTGTAGATCAGCACGCGCGACGGGTCGGTCAGCGCGCTGGCCACGAACACCTTGCCGTCGATCTCGATCCGGTCGCCGCCACGCACGCTCATGCCGGTCTGCGCGACCTCGCCGTTGACCTTGACCATGCCTTCGGCGATGCGCTGTTCGAGCGCGCGCCGCGAGCCCAGGCCGGCCTGGGCGAGCACCTTGTGCAGGCGCTCCTCCAGCTTCGGCGCGGCGGCGGGATCTGGTGCGGCATCGCTGCGCTTCAGAGACAGTTTGCGGCTGCCGTTGGTTTCTTCACTCATGTCTTGCTCCGGTGCTGTCGCCTTCTTCGGCGAGGGCAGGTTGAATTTCGTCGTCGTTTTCGATGGCGGGCTGCGACTGGGCGTCCGCCTCGGCGATCGCGGGATCGCTGTCGGCGCGTTCCTCGCGCAGGGTGTCGTGTTCGGGTTCGGCGGTGGCTTCGTCGGCGACGGGAACTTCCGCCGATACGTCATGGGCGTCGTCTTCTGCCGTTGCGGCGGCGCTTTCTCCCGCTTCGGCGTCCCTGCCGGCTTCGGCCATGTCGGTGCGACCCAGGTCGGAGATGTTGTCGACCACGATCGGGTCGGGGTCGAACTGCAGTTGCGGTTCGAGTTCGCCGAAGTCCTTCAGTTCCGACAGCGGCGGCAGCTGGTCCAGGCGCTGGAGGCCGAAGTAATCGAGAAACGCCCGGGTGGTTCCGAGCAGCTCAGGCTTGCCGGGCATGTCGCGGTGGCCGACGACCCGGATCCACTCGCGCTCTTCCAGCGCCTTGATGATGTTGCTGTTCACCGCCACGCCGCGGATCTGTTCGATCTCGCCACGCGTGATCGGCTGGCGATAGGCGATCAGGGCCAGCGTTTCCAGGGTGGCGCGGGTGTACTTGGTCTGGCGTTCGCTCCACAGGCGCGCCACCCACGCATGCACGTCCGCCTGCACCTGGTAACGGAAGCCGGAGGCGACCTCGACCAGCTCGACGCCACGGTCGGCGGACTGCTCGCGCAGGGTTTCCAGCGCCTGTTCGACGCTGCCTTGCGGTGCGGGCTCGTCCAGCGGGAACAGGCCGTGCAATTGCGCCAGGGTCAGCGGCTGGTTGGCCGCGAGCAGCGCGGCTTCGACGATACGGGTGATAAAGGTTTGGTCCATGCTTTTTTCGGCGCCAGTGAATGCCGTTGGTCCCGAGCGTCCTTCGACTTCGCGGGCTGTGCCCGCTGCGCTCAGGATGAGCGGTGGTTTTCTAGTTGGTCCTGAGCGTAGGCGCGAAGCGCCGAGTCGAAGGGCACCCAGGACGAACGGTAGGGTTCAGGAGTCGTTGGCCGCCTCGGCGTCCTCGTCGAACTCGCTGGTTAGGTCGAGCGCCGAATCGCCACCGGTGGCCAGCGACTTGACGTAGATCGGCGCGGGCGGGCGACGCTCGCCTTGGCGAGCGTCAGCGACTTGCTCCTGCACCACGTCGAGCAGGCGCTCCTTGGCCAGTTCCAGGATCGAGAGGAACGTGACCACCACGCCGAGCTTGCCTTCGCGCGCCTCGAACAGCGATTCGAAGCGGTGGAAGCTGCCGTCGGCCAGGCGCGTGAGCAGCTCGCCCATGCGCTGGCGCACGCTCAGCGCGTCGCGCTTGATCGCGTGGCCGGTGAACAGCTCGGCGCGCTTGAGCACGTCGTGCAGCGCCAGCAGCATCTCACGCAGGTCCACCGCGGGCGGCAGCTTCACCGAAGCCCGGTCGGGCACGAAGGCGCTGGCCGGGCTGGTGTCGCGATCCATGCGCGGCAGGGCGTCCACGTCCTCGGCCGCCTGCTTGAAACGCTCGTATTCCTGCAGCCGCCGCACCAGGTCGGCTCGCGGGTCATCCTCGAGGCCTTCGACCTCCGCCGAGCGCGGCAGCAGCATCCGCGATTTGATCTCGGCCAGGATCGCGGCCATCACCAGGTACTCGGCGGCCAGCTCGAACCGCAGCTCGTGCATGGCCTGGATGTAGTCGACGTACTGGCGGGTGATCTCCGCCACCGGGATGTCGAGGATGTCCAGGTTCTGGCGGCGGATCAGATAAAGCAGCAGGTCGAGCGGACCTTCGAACGCCTCGAGGATGATTTCCAGCGCGTCCGGCGGGATGTACAGGTCCTGCGGGATCTGCAGTACCGGCTGGCCCAGCACCATCGCCAGCGGAATCTCATGCTGCTGCGGCGCCTGCTGCTGCGGACGGTTGGACGCGGCTTGAGCGGTGTGCGCGTCGGGCACGTTAGGCACGCTGTTCTGGGTCATCGGGTCGGCGCGGGCGCCGTCACTGCTGGGGTGGGGCATGCGGACACCGCAGGCCGTCTGCGCCACACACGGCATGCCCTGCGGGATGGCGGGCCGGTGCGGATCGTGGAACCGCATCGGCGCAACGCGTCGCGGGGGCGACGGCGGACAGCGGGACGCGGTTCGTCTACGGGTTCTATGCGAGGGTCGGGAAAGCGGCTTGCGCCCGGGAGCCAGGGCGGAACCGTGTACCGGCACTGGCCGGATCCCCACGGCCGCTGCAGCCGGCCTCGAATTCCCACTCAGGGTAAGGGCTGGCCCCGGCCGTGTCCAGCACGGGGCCAGCAGGATCGTTCAGCCCGGCGCTGTGCGCCCGGCCACGACGGTCAGCGGAACGCCGCGATCGTCGCCTTGGTGCCGACGAGCACGCGCTGGTTGTGGCTCTTGTCGTAAGTGCCCATGGGCACGCCGCCGTACAGGACGGCCGGGTTGGACCAGTAGTTCAGGCGCGGGCAGCCGCGCGTGCAGTCGTAGGCCATGACCGTGCGCCAGGCGCCGTTGGGTTCGCGATAGCCGTGGCCATAGGCATACGGCGATGTGCTCGGATCGGTGGCCGGATCGTGTCTGGCCGACTGCAGGTGGCCGATCTCGTGGGCGAAGCTGTAGTAGCCGGTGATGCAGTCCCAGTAGGCGGTCGCGAACGCGGTCGCGGCGGTGGATCCAATGCCGGAAGCCAGGCCGCAGGCCGAGGCGTCATTCGCCACCAGCACGCCCACGTCCGCCGCCGCGCCGTCGCGGACGCCATGGATGTTGTCCATGTATCCATCGCCGGTGCCGCGGAACCGGGACAGGTCCGTGCTCATTCCGGCGGTGGCGTAGGTCGTCGTCGAATAGCTGGCCAGCACCAGGTCGATGCCGACGTTGGAGTTGGCGTAGCCCTGGTTGGATTCGGCCACGGCCAGCTGGCTGAGCGCCTGCATGTCGCCACCGTAGGCGGCGATGGCGTCGTTGGTGGCGACCACCATCACCCGGATCGTCGCCGTAGGACCGGGGTCGACCGGCGTGCCGCCACCCCCGCCGCAGTTTTCCTTGCGCGGGTTGCAGGGTTTGGCATTGGGCGTGGGACCGGCCGCCTTCATCGCCGCTTCCTGCAGGATGCGCGCATAGGCATCTTCGGGGTGATCGGCGGGCATCGCGCGCTCGTCGACCTGGATCACCGCGTGGTCGCCATTTGGCAGCGGCCGGATCCGGAACAGCGTGCCATCGACGCGGACCGAACCGGTGACGCCCATCGCGCTGCGTACCAGGGTGGCGGAGTTGAGCGGATCGATGCCGCTGCGCGTCGCCTTCGCGCCACTGAGCGAACCCGACCAGATCAGGTTGCCCGCCTGCGCGTGCTCCACCTTGGTGCGGTTGGCAGCTACGCTCCGGCCCGGCAGGTCGAGCTGCAATCGGTCGGTGTCGCCGGCCACGCTGGCGGCATCGATCCGCACCACGCGTACAAGGCGTGTCGACGGATTGTCCAGAATCCTTTCCAGCACGCGCTGGTTGGCGCTGCTCGCCTGGGCAGCCAGCCCCTTGACCAGGGTTCGTTCGGCCGCCTGGGCGCCCATCGCCAGTGAAATTCCAGCCAGCAACACACTCACCGCAATCCGCTGCTTCATCGACGACTCCCGTAAGCGCGCGTATCCATCCCGCCGGCGTGCGCGTGGGTCCGGCGGCCTGGCATTCTGGGCATACTGGTGCGCGGCGCACGTTGCGACGCGTCAATACGCGTCGGAATGCGTCGCCCGAAAGGAGACCCCAACATGTGGTACGCGATCGAGGGCTATGACCGCAGCGGAACGCTGGCAGCGCGCATGGCCGCTCGCCCGGAACACATCGCACGCCTGCATGCGCTGCGCGATGCAGGTCGCCTGCTGCTGGCTGGTCCGTGTCCTGCCATCGATGCGGAAGACCCCGGCCCCGCCGGCTTCACCGGCAGCATCGTCATTGCGGAGTTCGAAGCGCTCGATGCGGCGCGCGCCTGGGCCGAAGCGGACCCCTACGTGGCAGCAGGCGTCTACGAACGCGTCGAGATCCGTCCGTTCCGCCCGGTCCTGCCATGAGTGGGGAACGGGTCGAAAAGATCCGCAGCGCCCTGACAGCGTCATTTGCGCCGGAGCGGCTCGACGTGCGCGATGACAGCCACCGCCATGCCGGGCATGCCGGCGCGCAGGATGGGCGCGGACATTTCCATGTCGAGATCGTCAGCCCCGCGTTCGCCGGCCTGTCGCCGCTGGCGCGGCACCGCGCGGTGTATGCCGCGCTGGGCGAGATGATGCGCACCGACATCCATGCGCTTTCCATCGTTGCACGCGCCCCGTCTGAGCTTGCAGCCAGCTGATTCATGCTGCACTGCAGAACGAAACGACCGGTTTTCGCTGCAGCGCAACATGCGTTTTCCGTGAAATTTCGCATGTTTTAGCGGTTCGGCGGTTCGGGATAACGAATGGTTTACATGTCGCGCTGAAAACGTTTACATTCCGCCGCGAACTGGTCACGGCGGAGGGAACTTGGGCTTGAGCGTCACCATCAAGGATGTCGCGCGCCAGGCGAACGTATCGGTCGCAACCGTTTCGCGTGCGCTCAACGGGCACGAGAACGTGGCCGACGCGGTACGCACCCGGGTGCTCGCTGTCGCCAAGGAACTGCGCTACAGCCCGCACCATGCCGCCCGCAGCCTGAGCAGCCGGCGCACCAACACCATCGGTGTGGTCCTGCCCGACCTTTACGGCGAATTCTTCTCCGAGCTAATGCGCGGCATCGACCAGGTCGCGCGCGACCACCGCCAGCACCTGCTCGTGTCCAGCTACCACGGCAACCCCCAGGAGCAAGCGGAAGCCCTGCGCACCATGCGTGGGCGTGTCGACGGGTTGCTGGTGTTGTCGCCCTATGCCAGCGATGCCAGTCACCTGGCCGAAAACCTCTCTCCATCGCAGCCGGCGGTGCTGATCAACAGCCAGACGCTGGGCACGGGCGTCCCCTCGCTGTCGATCGACAATTACCGCGCCGCCGGGGAAATGGTCAGACACCTAGTCGCCGGCGGGCGCCGGCGGATCGCCTTCATCGCCGGTCCGTCCGACAACTTCGACGCACGCGATCGCCTGCGCGGTTATTGCGATGCGCTGGCCGAGTCGGTTCCCGGTGCCGAACCGTGGGTGGTGCAGGGCGACTTCAGCGAAGCCACCGGCCACAGCGCGGCCCGACAACTGCTGATCGGCTCGCCGCGACCCGACGCCGTGTTCGCCGCGAACGACATGATGGCGCTGGGCTTCCTGTTTGCCTGTCAGCAGGCGGGCATGGACGTGCCGGGCGAGATCGCAGTCGCCGGTTTCGACGATATCCCGCTGGCGCGTTACACCCACCCGTCGCTGACCACCATGCGCGTGGACATCGCCGGCATCGGCGCGCAGGCCATGCGCATGCTGCTGCAGCATCTGGGCGACGCGCCCGATCAACCTGGCACGTCCGAGACTCTGCAAGCGAATTTGATCGTCCGCCAGTCCACCACAGCCGTGCCGGCGCGGGCGGTTTCCCAATCTGGATAAAGCGTGCCATCCCTCGTCATCTGTTCTTAAACCATACGCTCACGATCAGCTTCTTCACTTGTAGAACATCCCCCGGGAGGGAAGTCCATGAAGCGCAACAAGTCCGGCAATACCCAGCTTCAACGCTCGTTACTGGCCACGGCGCTGGTGAGCTGCATGGCCCTGACCACCCCCGCTTTTGCGCAGACCGCAACGGCCACCTTGCGTGGAACCGTGGCGGGCGCATCCGCTGGCACGCAGGTGACAGCCACAAACGTGGCTACCGGCTCGTCGCGCACGACCCAAACCACGGCGAACGGTAGCTACTCTCTGGTTGGACTGCCGCCGGGGACATACACCGTGCGGTCCGGGGGCACCGAACAGACTGTGACGCTTTCGGTTGCATCCACTTCGACCCTGAACCTCAGTGCCGACACCGGTGTCGCCGAGACGCCGGCAGAAGGCCCGATCACCGACATAGGCGCGGTAGTCGTTTCCGCGCCACTGCTCAAGGACGTCAAGACATCGGAAGTGGGAAACACCGTCTCCTTGCGTCAGATTCAGCAGTTGCCACAGGCGACGCGCAACTTCCTGGAGTTCGCGGACACCGTGCCGGGTATGGCTTTCGAAATGGACGCCCAGGGCCATACAACCCTGCGAGGCGGTGCCACCAACAGCTCTTCCGGCAATCTGTACATCGACGGCGTCGGCCAGAAGAGCTACGTCAAGAGCGGCGGCATCGCCGGCCAGAGCGATACTCAGGGCAATCCCTTCCCGCAGTTGGCGATCGGCGAGTACAAGGTCATCACCTCGAACTACAAGGCCGAGTACGGCCAGATCACCGGTGCCGCGGTGACCGCGGCGACGCGTTCGGGCACGAACGACTTTGAGGGCGAAGCTTTCTACCGCTTCACCAATGAGCGGATGCGCGAGAAGACCGCGAGCGAGGAGGCACCGGGCGAAGAGAAGTCCGATTCGCAGACCAAGGAGTTCGGCGTGGCGTTCGGCGGCCCCATCATCCGCGATCGCATGCATTTCTTCCTTGCGTACGAAGGCAAAGAGAATGTCGTTCCGCGGACGGTGGTTCCGGGTTCTGCGGCGGCCAACTGGGCGCAGTACCTCCCGTCCGACGTGCAGGCCCTGATCGGTCCAGTCAGTCAGCCGTTCGACGAAGACCTGTATTTCGGCAAGATCGATTGGGACATCAGCGACAGCGATCGCGTGGAACTGAGCGCGCAGGTGCGCGACGAGACCCAGGTGGATTCGATCGGCGGCCAGCGTGCCGCCGACCACGGCCGCAACTTCGTCAACAAGGACGAGCGTTCGACCCTTCGCTGGCTGCACTTCTCGGATATCTGGACGAACGAGCTGCTCGCGACGACGGAGGACTCCGAATACAACCCAACTCCGATGGGCCTGGGCAACGGAATCATCTACAAGGTAGTCGACCAGGTCCGGCCCGATAGCGAGGAAACGCTGCTGGAAACCGGGCCCTCGAGCGGTTTCGACGCACAGAGCAAGGCGCAGAAGGGATGGTCGATCGCCGACAACCTGACCTTCAGCAATCTGACCTGGCATGGCGACCATACGATCAAGGTGGGCGTCAGCTACAAGTCGATCGAACTCACGTCGCAGGACGCGGGCGCGATCAATCCGCAGTTCAGCTACAACGTCACGCCCGATGGCGTGGCCGCCACTCCGTTCAAGGTCAACTTCCTCGCCCCGTTCGACGTTCCGGGTCAGACGAACACGGTGGTGTCGGACGCGAAGCAGTACGGGTTCTACATCCAGGACGACTGGGAAGTGAACGAGAAGCTGGTCCTGAACATCGGCATCCGGTGGGATTACGAGAAGAACCCGTCGTACACCGACTTCGTGACCTCACAGGATTTCGTCGATGCCCTGTACGCGGATGATCCCGATCTGCCCGGCGAGCAACCGTGGGCGAACAGACTGCTGGCCAGCGGCCTCGACGCGGCGGACTACATCAGTACCGGCAATAATCGCAAGGATTTCAAGGACGGCTGGGCGCCTCGCTTCGGCTTCTCGTACGATCTGAACGCGGACGAACAGCATGTGATCCATGGCGGTATGGGCCGTTCGTACGATCGCAACCTTTTCGAGCAACTGTCGCTCGAGGTCAGCAAGGCCGCGCTGTCGCCGGTGGAGGTCAACTTCCGGGATCCCGCTACCGGATTGTGCTACCGCCCCGACAATGGCAGGCCCTGCGTCGATTGGGATCCGGTCTACCTGACCGGTCCGGATGCGCTGACGGGACTGCCGGTGACCACCGGCAGCAAGGAGCTGTTCATGCTCCGCAACGACTTCAAGACGCCATACAGCGACCAGTTCAGCTTGGGCATGTCGAACCAGGTCGGCGAGTGGCTCACCGACGTGACGCTGCAGCACATTCTCAGCCACGACGGACTGGTGTTCACGCTGATCAACCGCTATCCGGACGGCTCGTTCTACCAGAACGGCAGCCAGCCTTGGGGCGAACCGGTCCCGGGCTACGCCAACACCATCCTCGGCAGCAATGGCATCGAGACGCGCAACACGCAATTGCTGCTGTCGGCCGACAAGCCGTACACCAAGGAATCCGGTTGGGGCCTGAGCGTTGCCTACACGCAGAGCCACGCGCGGCACAACCGCAGCCTGAACGAGGCGTACGCCTTCGACAAGCCCACGATCGAGGAGTACCCCTTCATCAAGTCCGATGCCGTTCCGAGGCACCGCCTGGTGGCCGCGGGATCGATCGACGGCTTCTGGGGCATCACCTTCGGCGCCAAGATCGTGCTCGAAACGCCAGAGGCGAAGAACAACATCTCCTGCTGGGGGCAAAGCAATCCGGATGGCTCGACCTGTACGCCGGTAGGCTTCTACGTACCGGCGACGGGCAAATTCCTCATTGGTGGCGACATCTGGGGCTATCGCACCGTGGATCTACAGGCGACCAAGGAGTTCAAGTTCGGTGACCATGTTGCAATGACCGCCCGGGTCAACCTGCTGAATGCCTTCAACTTCAAGAACTACAGTTCGTTCAATTACGACAGCTTCGGTTCCGGCGGGATCTACGATCCGGACATCTCGGTCAACAAGTACGGCGATATCCGCTACGTACCGCGCACGCTGACGTTCGAACTCGGCTTGAAGTTCTAGACGGCCGGTTCGGCGCCCGCTCCCTGGCGCCGACGGGATACGAACGGGGCCCTGGGGCCCCGTTCGCTTTTGCGGGAGCAGCGGAAGAGTTCCACCTGAAATCATTCTCACCGTCATCGACGCCATGAATCAATCGCACATCAAGGACATCGTAATCGTCGGTGGCGGCACGGCTGGCTGGATGGCGGCGGCTGCGCTCTCACGCACGCTGGGCGAGCAATACCGCATTCGGCTGCTGGAATCAGACGAGATCGGCATCGTCGGCGTCGGCGAAGCTACCGTTCCGCACATCAAGGCCTTCAACCAGCTGCTGCGAATCGACGAGGCGGACTTCGTCCGCAATACACAGGGTACGTTCAAGCTCGGCATTCAGTTCGTCGACTGGCTACGCAAGGGCGAAACCTACATTCACGGCTTCGGCACCGAAATCGGTCATCCGCTAGGCCTGTTGCCGTTCCACCAGTACTGGATCAAGGCGATGCGCGCCGGGCAGGCGCAACCGTTGGGTGCCTATACCCTCAATACCGTCGCCGCAACGCACGGCAAGTTCATGGTCTCGGCGACCGACGTGCCCGCGACCTCTCCGCTGGCCAACATCGCCTATGCCTACCACTTCGATGCCTCGCTCTATGCGCGCTATCTTCGCATCTACTCCGAACGGTACGGCGTGCAACGGATCGAAGGCATGGTCGAGCATGTCGATCTGCACCCGGAAACGGGCTTCGTCGAATCCGTGCGATTGCGTTCCGGCGAAACGATCGGAGGCGACCTGTTCATCGACTGCTCGGGCTTTCGCGGGTTGCTGATCGAGCAGGCGCTTCATACCGGTTATGAGGACTTCACCCATTGGTTGCCATGCGACCGCGCACTGGCGGTGCCGTGCGAAAACGTCGGCGAACCCACGCCGTACACGCGCTCGACCGCGCGCGAGGCCGGCTGGCAGTGGCGGATCCCGCTGCAGCACCGCACCGGCAACGGGTACGTCTATTCGAGCGCGCATATCAGCGACGATGAGGCGGCTGCCACCCTGCTCGCCAACTTGGACGGAAAGGCGCTCGCAGACCCGCGTCCGCTGCGCTTCACCACCGGGCGACGCAGGAAGTGCTGGAACAGGAACGTCGTGGCGCTCGGCCTGGCCAGTGGCTTCATGGAGCCGCTCGAATCGACCAGCATCCACCTGATCCAGTCGGGGATTTCCAAGCTGATGGAGTTGTTCCCGGACCAGGGATTCAGCGAAGTGCTGGTGCAGCGCTACAACGACCAGTTGGCGTTCGAATTCGACCGCATCCGGGATTTCCTGGTGCTGCACTACAACGCCGTCGAACGCGACGATACGCCGTTCTGGCGCCAGTGCCGGAACATGTCGATTCCGGCAGAGCTGCAAGCCAATATCGACCTGTTCCGCGATAGCGGCCGGTTCTTCCGCAACGGTAACGAGATGTTTGCGGAAATCAGCTGGATCCAAGTGATGGTGGGGCAGGGCATCCTGCCGCAGGACTACCATCCGATGGTCGATCGGCTGCCGGAAGAGGAGCTGCGCAAGTTCCTTGCCAGTATCGGCAATACCATCTCGGCCTGTGTCGACGTAATGCCAACCCACCAGCAGTTCATCGATCGCTATTGCGCCGCGCGACCGGTGCCGCAATTCGCATGAGTCGCTTGGCGAAGCATGGAAGGCGTACGGGCGCCCTCGCCTGTGCGGTGCTCGCGGCAGGCCGGTTGCTGGGTGGTCTGGCAATGGCCGCACAGCGTCCGCCCGGGGCGCTAGTCGCCGGCCAACCGCTGACCGATTTCGACGCGTGGGGCGTGGCGTTGCCAGCCCCATTCCCCACTCTGGAGCCGAAATGATAGGAAGCAAACGCGACACGGCACGCAGCGCGCGCGGTACCAGATGGGCGCTTGTGGCGCTGCTCGCGGCGCTATGCCTGGGTGCGTGCGAGCGCGCACCGCCGCCACCCCAGGTGGAACCGCCCAAGCCGGGTCCGATCGCGCAGGTTCCTCCGCCCGCCCCGAAGCCCGAAGCCAAGGGCCCGCCCAAGCTGCCGCCGCTGTTCCGCGACATCGAGAAGCGGACGTTCCAGTTCTTCTGGGACACGACCAATGAGCTCAACGGCCTGACGCCCGACCGCTACCCGTCGCGGCCGTTCGCCAGCATCGCCTCGGTGGGCTTCGCGCTGACCGCCTATCCGATCGGCGTGGAGAACGGCTGGGTCAGCCGCAAGCAGGCGGTCGACCGGACCCTGGTGACGTTGAAGTTCTTCCACGACGCGAAGCAGGGCCGGCAAGCGGAAGGCAGGAGCGGATACAAGGGTTTCTTCTATCACTTCCTCGACATGCAGACCGGCGCCCGCTGGGGCAGCTGGGTGGAGCTGTCGACCGTGGACACCACGTTGCTGCTGGGCGGGGTGCTGTTCGCGCAGAGCTATTACGATCGCGACGATCCGCGCGAGCAGCAGATCCGCGAGCTGGCCGATGAGATCTACAAGCGCGTGGACTGGACCTGGGCGCAGCAGAACAAGCCGCTGCTGTCGATGGGCTGGCATCCGGAAACCGGCTTCATCGCCAGCGACTGGAAGGGCTACAACGAGGCGATGCTGCTGTACGTGCTGGCCCTGGGTTCGCCGACGCATGCGGTGGAGCCGGAGGCCTGGACTGCCTGGACCCGCACCTACGAGCAGAGCTGGGGCGTTTTCCAGGGGCAGGAATATCTGTCCTTCGGCCCGCAGTTCGGGCACCAGTACAGCCATGTCTGGATCGATTTCCGCGGCATCCGCGACGAGTACATGAAGAACCGCGGCATCGACTACTTCGAGAACAGCCGCCGCGCGACCTACGCGCAGCGCGGCTATGCGATCGAGAACCCGATGAAGTGGAAGGATTATGGCGAGGACATCTGGGGCCTTACTGCCAGCGACGGGCCGCAGCACACAGTGCAGGATTATCGCGGCGAGCAGCACCAGTTCGCCCAGTACAGCGCGCGCGGCGCGGGCCTGACCGATGCGTTCGACGACGGCACGATCGCACCGACCGCGGTCCTGGCCTCGCTGCCTTTCGCGCCCGAGATCGTGATTCCGGCCACCGAGGCCATGTTCGAGCGCTACGGGGAGTACATCTATTCCAGCTATGGATTCCTGGATTCGTTCAATCCGAGCTTCGCTTACGAGGACGTCCCACTGAAGACGGGGCGACTGGTGCCCGGCGGCGGCTGGGTCGCGAGCGATTACCTGGGCATCGACCAGGGACCGATCCTGACGATGATCGCCAACTACCGCAGCGAATTCGTGTGGAAGGTGATGAAGCGCAACAAGTACATCCGCACGGGGCTGGAGCGGGCGGGCTTCACCGGCGGGTGGCTGGCCGGGCCGGGCGAGCCCAAGACCTCAGGTCCGCCGGACCCCGAAGCGGCAGCTGCGCAGGACACCGCGGCGCAGTCCCGCGCTAACGCGGCCGAAGAGGCCACGCCCGCGCAGCCGCATGCGTCCGACCCGCCGATGTAGCATGCAGGGCATGGGTGGACGCACGCGCTGGCTGGGACTTTTGCTGCTGGCGCTGCTTGGCGCCGCATGTGCGCGGCGCGAGCAGGAAACGGTCGTCCGCTTCTGGGCGATGGGCCGGGAAGCCGAAGTCGTGGCCGAACTGGTGCGCGATTTCGAACGCGAGAACCCGGGCGTGCGCGTGCAGGTGCAGGCGATCCCCTGGAATGCCGCGCACGAGAAACTCCTGACCGCGTTCGCGGCCGACGGCCTGCCGGACATCTGCCAGCTCGGCAACACCTGGATTCCGGAATTCGCGATCCTGGGCGTGCTCACGCCGCTGCAGCCTTATGTCGACGCTTCGCAGGTGGTGCGCCCGGCGGATTATTTTCCCGGCATCTGGAATACCAACCTGATCGATGGCCGGCTCGTCGGCGTACCGTGGTACGTGGATACGCGGCTGCTGTTCTACCGCAAGGACATGCTGCGCGATGCCGGCGTGACCCAGCCGCCCAGGACGTGGGACGAATGGCGCGGCACGCTGGCCGCGGTGAAGCGCAGCGTCGGTCCGGATCGGTACGCAATCCTGCTGCTGCTCAACGAGTTCGAGACCCAGCTGTCGCTGGGCCTGCAGGGAGACAATCCGCTGCTGCGCGACGGCGACAACTACGGCAACTTCAGCGCGCCGGGTTTCCGCGACGCACTGGCGTTGTACGCTGAGATGTTCGCGAAAGGCTGGGCGCCGCCGGTATCGGAAACCCAGGTTTCGAACATGTGGGAGGAGTTCTTCAAGGGCGAGTTCGCGTTCTATCTCTCGGGCCCGTGGAATATCCGCGAGTTCCGCAAGGTGGCGCCGGAAGGGCTAAAGGACGAGTGGGGCACGATGGCGCTGCCCGGTCCCGATGGGCCTGGTGCCGGCATCGCCGGCGGCACCAGCCTGGTGCTGTTCCGCGGCGGCGCACGGGAAGATCCTCAGCGCAGGCAGGCCGCGTGGAAGCTGGTCGAGTTCCTTTCGCGCCCCGACACACAGCTGCGCTTCTATGCCTTGATCGGCGACCTGCCGCCGCGGCGCAGCACCTGGGAGCATCCGGCACTGGCGAACGATCCGCTGGCGCAGGCGTTTCGCGACCAGCTCGAGCGGGTGAAACCCACGCCGAAGGTGCTGGAGTGGGAGCGGATCGTGCAGGAAATGCGCCTGATCACCGAACGCGTGGTGCGCGGCGGCCTGTCGCAGGACCAAGCCGTGCGCGAACTCGATGCACGGGTGGATCAGATCCTGGAAAAGCGGCGCTGGATCGAGCAGCGTAGGCGGTCGCAATGAACCGCGCTTCGCTCGCCGGCTGGGCGTTCGCGGCACCCGCGTTGGTAGTGTTGGGCGTGTTCTTCTTCCTGCCGGTGATGGCGGCCCTGGCCCTGAGCCTCACCGACTTCGACCTGTACGCCCTGGCCGACATGCGCAACCTGCGCTTCGTCGCGCTGGGCAATTACCTCGATCTGCTGCAGACACCGATTTTCTGGAAGGCCCTGTGGAACACGACCTACTTCGTGCTCGTGGGCGTGCCGCTATCGATCGCGGTCTCGCTCGGCGCCGCGTTGCTGCTCAATGCCAGGGTCGCGCGCTTCAAGCCGCTGTTCCGCACCGCGCTGTTCGCGCCGGTGGTGACGACCCTCGTCGCGGTGGCGGTGATCTGGCGCTATCTGTTCCACACCCAGTACGGCCTGGTGAACTGGGCGCTGGGCCAGCTGGGCATCGGAGCCGTCGACTGGTTCGGCGATCCGCGCTGGGCGATGCCCACGATCATCCTGTTCGCCGTGTGGAAGAACTTCGGCTACAACATGGTCATCTTCCTAGCCGGCCTGCAGGCGATCCCGCAGGACCTGTACGAGGCGGCGCGCATCGATGGCGCGTCCCGTTGGCAGCAGTTCTGGCACATCACCCTGCCGCAGCTCGGGCCGGTGCTGCTGGTGGTGGGCGTGATCACCATCTCCGGTTACTTCCAGCTGTTCGCCGAGCCCTACGTCATGACCCGCGGCGATCCGCTGCAGAGCACGGTGAGCGTGCTGTATTTCATGTTCGAGGAAGGCTTCAAGTGGTGGACGCTGGGCCGTGCCTCGGCGGTGGCGTTCCTGCTGTTCCTGATCATCCTGGCGATTACGGCGGTGTTGCTGAGGTTCGGGCGCAGAAAGGAGCTGGTGTAGTGACTTGCGCGCGAACAACCCGGGGAGCGGTCTCTTGAGCGTCTCGCGCAACATCGGCGATTCGCGGTTGCATGCCGTGCTCGTCAATGGCGCGCTGGCCGTGCTGGCGATTCTGAGCCTGGCGCCGCTGGCGTGGATGATCTCGGTTTCCTTCATGTCGCCAGGCGAGGCCAACAGTTTCCCACCGCCGTTGCTGCCCGACACACCCGGCGTCCAGGCGTATCGCGCGTTGTTCGAGCGCATGGGCATGGGTCGCTATTTCGCCAACAGCCTGCTGGTGTCGCTGTCGATCACGGCGCTGTCGCTGTTGGTGAACACCATGGCCGGCTATGCCTTCGCAAAGCTGCGCTTCCGCGGCCGCGAGCAGCTGTTCCGGCTGCTGCTGGCGGCGCTGGTGATCCCGGCGCAGGTGGCGATGCTGCCGCTGTTCCTGCTGATGAAGCAGCTGGGATTGGTCAACAGCTATGCCGGTGTGGTCATCCCGGCGCTGGCGACCGTGTTCGGCATCTTCCTGGTCCGACAGTACACGCGCAGCATCCCCGACGAGCTGATCGAGGCGGCTCGCATCGACGGAGCGGGTGAGCTGCGGATCTTCTTCCGGATCGTGCTGCCGATGCTCAAGCCGGTGCTGGTGACTCTGGCCATCTTTACCTTCATGGCAGCGTGGAACGACTTCATGTGGCCGCTGATCGTGCTGACCGACCATGAACACTACACGCTCCCCGTCGCGCTGGCGGCATTGTCGCGCGAGCATTACATGGACGTGGAAATGATGATGGCCGGCGCGGTCGTGACCGTACTGCCGGTGTTGCTGCTGTTCCTGCTGCTGCAGCGCTACTACATCCAGGGATTGCTGCTGGGCAGCGTCAAGGGATAGGCGTTAACGACGCCTGCGCTGGAACCCGGAAACCCGTCGCCAACGCATACCGTTCAGAACCCGGTACTGCGCGTGGGCCGCGGTTCACTGCAGGTTCGTGTTTCCGCGGCGAGACTCGTCCGCCCGTGAAGCGCAGGAGGCAGCATGAACAAGCTCCGTACCGACGCGACCCGATTCGCGCCGCTGGTTGTCGCATTCATTCTTTGCACTGGCGTCGCCGCGCCCGCCTGGGCGCAGCAGACCGTCGCGATGACCGAGGCACAGGTGCGTGCGACGCTCGAGGCCAAGGGTTACACCAAGATCAATGACATCAAGTTCGGCGACGGCGTGTGGAAGGCGGATGCGCGCAGCGCCGACGGCAACCGGGTCGACGTGCGCCTGGATCCGGCGACCGGCGAGGTTTACCCGGACGAACAGGTGGCGCAGCTGAGCGAAAGAGACGTGCACGCGGCACTCGCGGCGCAGGGCTACACCAACGTCCACGACGTGGATTACGAGGACGGCATCTGGAATGCCGAGGCCGACGATCCTGCCGGCAAGGACGTGGAACTCAAGCTCGATCCCAGGACCGGCAAGGTGATCGGAAAGGAAAAGGATTGATCGCTAGCCGGATGTAGGAGCGGCCTTGGCCGCGATTGCTCTTCGCGAGCCGGTCACGCGAAAAGACAAGAGCATTCACGGCCGAGGCCGCTCCCACGGGCTGCAGCTGCAAAGCTGCTCCCCGGGGCGTCAGCGGTTCGACGCGATGGCGGCGGCCTTGCGCGCGCTGGCTTCGACCCTGTCCCAGTCGCCCGCCGCAATCCAGCCTTGGGGCACCATCCACGAGCCACCCACGCACAGCACATTCGGCTCGGCCAGATAGGCGGCGGCGCTGGCTTCATCAACGCCCCCGTTGGCGCACAGCTTCATTTTCGGCAGTGGGCCCGCCACGGCCCGGAGCAGCGGGATACCCCCTAGCGCCGCCACCGGAAACAGCTTGGCGACCCGGATGCCGCGTTCCTGCAGGGCCAACAGCTCGCTGGGGGTGGCTGCGCCCGGCACCACCGGCAGCGAGGATTGCACCAAGGCATCGAGCAGATGCGGCGAAACACCGGGCGTGACGATGAAGTCGGCACCGAGTTCCTCGACCGCATCCACCTGCGCTGGTTCGAGCACGGTGCCGGCGCCGACCTTGCAGTCGGGAAACGCATCCTTGATCGCCGCCAGCGCATCCAGCGCGGCCGGGGTGCGCAGCACCAGTTCGATCGTGCGCAGTCCGCCGGCCACCAGGGCGCGTACGGTGTCCAGGCCCTGGGCGACGCTGACGACGGTCAAAACCGGCATGACGCCGGCTTCCCGCAGCATCGTTTCGGCGAGCTGCTGACGCTGCTCGAGTGCGGCGGATTCAACGTGCGTGTGCGGCATGGTCAGGCGTCCTTGGCTTCGTGCGGAGCGTCCGCAGCGGCAGCGGATTCGCCGAGCTGGTATTCGGCGTCGTATTCGGGCGCGTGTCCTTCATCGTGCACCGGGGCGCCGCACGAGATCGACAGTGCACCTTCGTCGGCGGGCGTGGCCACCTGGCGGTTGATCGCGAACAGGTTTCGGCCCAGGTCCCAGGCCGGCGGGGTGGAATCGCGAGCGGGTGCGCGCGCGTTCCATTCGGCGGCATCGACCAGCACTTCAAGCACGCCGGCTTCGCCGTCGAGGCGGATCATGTCGCCTTCACGCAGCTTGGCGAGCGCGCCGCCGCGCTTGGCCTCGGGGGTGACATGGATGGCCGATGGGATCTTCCCTGACGCGCCGGACAGGCGGCCATCGGTGACCAATGCCACCCGCCGCCCCTGGTTCTGGAGCATGCCCAGCAGCGGGGTGAGCGAATGCATTTCCGGCATGCCGTTGGCATGCGGGCCCTGGAAGCGGACCACCGCGATGAAATCCTGCGGCAGCGCGCCTGCGGCATGCAGTTTGTTGAGGGCCTGCGGATTGTCCACCACCACCGCCGGCGCGGTGATGCTGCGGTATTCGGGCTTGATCGCCGACAGCTTGATCAGGCCGCGGCCCAGGTTGCCGTTGACCAGGCGCAGCCCGCCCTGGGCTTCGAAGGCCGTGGCGACGGTACGCAGCACGCTGTCGTCGCCCGAGATCGCGGGGACCGGCGCGTAGGTGAGCCGGCCTTCGCCCTCGCTGCCGTCGAGCTGCGGGGCGTCGGCATAGGCGCGCATGCCGCCTGGCACGATCGTGGGGATGTCGTCGTGCATCAGTCCGGCATCGAGCAGTTCGCGGATCACGAACGCGGTGCCGCCAACCTCGTTGAAGCGGTTCACATCGGCGTCCCCGTTGGGGTACACCCGCGCCAGCAACGGCACCGCCTGGGCGATGGCGTCGATGTCCTCCCAGGTCAGCACGATGCCCGCCGCGCGCGCGACCGCCACGAAATGGATGGTGTGGTTGGTGGAGCCACCGGTCGCGACCAGCGCGGCGATCGCGTTGACCATCGTGCGCTCGTCGACCAGACGCCCGATCGGCCGCGGGTCCGCGCCGAGCGCGGTGATGCGCAGCGCGCGTTCGACCGCGGCGCGCGTGCAGGCGGCCCGCAGTTCCGTGCCTGGCTGCACGAAGGACGAGCCGGGCAGCTGCAGGCCCATCGCTTCCAGCAACACCTGGTTGGAGTTGGCGGTGCCGTAGAAGGTGCAGGTACCTGGCGCGTGGTAGCTGCCGGATTCGGCTTCGAGCAGTTCTTCGCGCGTGGCTTCGCCCGCGGCATAACGTTCGCGCACGGCCGCCTTCTGTTTGTTGGAGATGCCCGACGGCATCGGCCCGCCCGGCACGAACACGGCCGGCAGGTGCCCGAAGGCGAGCGCACCGATCAGCAGGCCCGGCACGATCTTGTCGCAGATGCCCAGGTACACGGCGCTGTCGAACGCGTCGTGACTCAGCGACACGGCGGTGGCCTGTGCGATCACGTCGCGGGAGAAAAGCGAAAGCTCCATGCCGGGGCGGCCCTGGGTCACGCCGTCGCACATCGCCGGGACGCCGCCAGCGACCTGCGCACTGGCCCCGAGTGCGCGCGCGTGCTGGCGGATGAATTCGGGATAGCCCTCGTAAGGCTGGTGCGCCGAAAGCATGTCGTTGTAGGCGCTGACGATGGCCAGGTTGGGCGTGGCGTCGCGCTTGAGCCGTTCCTTGTCTGCGCCCGCCGCGGCCGTCACGTGCGCCAGGTTGCCGCAGCTCAGGTGGGCTCGATTGGGACCGCGCGCGGCGGTCGCCTGCACGACTTCCAGATATGCGGCGCGCGTGGCGCGGCTTCGCTCGCGGATGCGATCGGTGATGGCGGCGATGCGGGGGTCAAGAGGCATGGTGAGTAGGCACTTAAGGAGTAGGAACTAGAAACTAGAAACGAGAGAGTGGCGAAGAGCAGGCTGCGGGTGAGGGCGGGGCAGGACACTAGTTTCTAGTTCTTCCCCACTAGTTCCTCCCCTACGGTGCCCAATGCACCTGCAAGCTTGCACCCGGCGTGGTGAAGGCCAGGCGGATCGGCAGTTCGCGCACGTTGTCGCCGTCCACGGCGCGCTCGAACAGGGCCCGCTTCGCTGCGCCACGGATCAGCAGGAAGCGCGCATGCGACGGCGCCAGGCCGGCGGGTGTGAGGCTGATGCGTCGGGCGAAGCGGCCCGCGCCGGGACAGCCGGCCGTGTCGACGGCGACATAGGCCTGTTCAGAAGCGAGCGCTTCGTCGAGTCCGCGCATGCGCGGAAACAGCGATGCGGTGTGTCCATCGTCGCCCATGCCGAGCACCACCACGTCGGCGGACTGGTGAGCGTGCAGGTTGGCCACGCGGACTGCCTCCTCGATCGTCTGGCCGGTGCGGGTGAGGCCTTCGAAGTGCGCGGCGGCGGCTGGGCCGTGCAGCAGGGTTTCGCGTATCAGGCGCCCATTGCTGTCCGGGTCGTCGGGTTGCAGCCAGCGTTCGTCCACCAGCGCCGCATCCACGCGTTTCCAGTCCAGGTCCAGCTGCGCCAGCTCGGCATAGACAGGAGCAGGCGTGCTACCGCCTGAAAGCAGGAGCCTCGTGCGCTCGCGTTCGCGCAACGTTTCGCCCAACGCATGGCCGATGGCGATTGCAGCCGAGCGCGCCCAGACTTCCGCGTTTGCATGCTCACGAAACTGCACGCGGCCGCGTCGCGGTGTCGCTGGCGTGGTCATCGTGCCGCTTCCCGGGCCGCGCCTTCGATCGCGGCGCTCTCGATGGCGATGACCGCTGCACCCAGCAGCCCGGGCTGCGGGTGCATGACCGCCAGGGTGGGGATCGTGGCCATGGTCGGCGAGAACCGGCCCTTGTGTTCGAAGCGAGCGCGGAAGGCCGAGTGTTGCAACGTGTCGATCAGCTTCGGCACCAGTCCGCCGGCCAGGAACACGCCGTCCCAGGCGCCGATCGTGAGCACCAGGTCGCCGGCAGCCGCGCCGAACACGGCGCAGAACACGTCCACCGCACGCATGCAGCGTGGATCGCCCCGCTTCGCGCCCTCGGTGACGTCGCGCGGTTCCATCGGGCCTGGATCCACCCCGGCGATGCGGCTCAGGGCGCGGTGCAGGTTGACCAGCCCCATGCCGCTGATCAGGCGTTCGATCGACACCCGTCCGTACTCCTGCGACAGCTGCTGCAGGATCGCGATTTCCTCGGGATTGCCGGGCGCGAAGTCGACGTGGCCACCTTCGGTCGACAGCGGGAACGGGCGGCGCCCTCGGATCAGCAGCCCGCCGACGCCGAGACCGGTGCCGGGTCCGATCACGGCGAAGGTGCGGTCGTTGCCGTGTTCGCCACGATTGGCCGGCCAGGGGGTGCCGCCGATGGCGATGACATCCTTCGGCTGCAGCGCCAGCACCGCCATCGACTGCGCGGTGAAATCGTTGACCAGGCGCATGCCATCGAGCTGCAGCGCCTGACAGGTGCGCGGGATCGAGATCACCCACGGGAAGTTGGTGATGCGCGCCTCGTCGCCATCGACGCGACCGGCGACCGCGATCACCGCCCGCTTCACCTGTGCTCCGGTGTCCTGCAGATAGCGCGCGGCGGCATCGGGCAGCGAGGGGAAGTCGTCGACTTCGTACACGCGCACGCTGTCGGCCAGCAGCGGTGACGGTGCGGTCACGTCTGCCAGGGCAAAGCGGGCATTGGTACCGCCGATATCCGCGAGCAGGACGAGCGCTGCACTCATGCGTCAGGTTCCGTTGGCGATATCGGGGGGCAGGAAGCCATTGGCCTGTTCCGGCCCCCACGAGCCGGCAGGATAGCGCCGCACGCTCGTCGATGCCTGTCCCCAGGCATCGCTGATGCTGTCGATCCAGCGCCACGCGGCTTCCACTTCATCGTCGCGCACGAACAGGGTCTGGTTGCCGTGCAGGGCGTCCAGCAGCAGGCGCTCGTAGGCGATGCGCCGCTGCGGCTGCGCCATCGACAGATCCAGCTCTAGCGGTTGCAGCTCCATACCACCGAATTCGGGGGCCGCCAGGCTGCCCATCAGGTCCAGTTCGATGGTCTCTTCCGGCTGCAGCCGCATCGACAGCCGGTTCGGCGCGGCGCCGTCGCGGTGCGGGCGATCGAACAGCCAGTGCGTCACCGGTTTGAACGTCACCACGACCTCGGTGTTGCGCGCCGCCATCCGCTTGCCGGTGACCAGGTGGAACGGCACACCGGCCCAACGCCAGTTGTCGATCCAGGCGCGCAGCGCGACGAAGGTTTCCACCTCACCTTCGAACTTGAACCCCGGCACCGCGTGACCCTCGACCACGCCCGCATCGTAGCGGCCGCGAACGCTGTCGATTTCGACCTCGCCCGGCTGCATCGGCCGCAGCGCGCGCAGTACCTTGCGCTTCTCGTCGCGGATGCTGTCGGCATCCAGTGCGCTCGGTGGCTCCATCGCGATCAGCGCCAGCAGCTGCAGCATGTGGTTCTGGACCATGTCGCGCAGGGCGCCATAGTTGGCGTAATAGCCCTCGCGCCCGTCCACGCCGGCGGTCTCGCCCACGAGGATGTGCACCGACTCGATCCAGCGGTTGTGCCACACCGCTTCGAGCAGGGTGTTGCCGAAGCGTAGCGCCAGCAGGTTCTGCACCGGCGCCTTGCCCAGGTAGTGGTCGATGCGGAAGATCCGCGATTCGTCCAGGTTGGCCTTGAGCGTGGCGTCGATGGCGCGCGCAGAGTCCAGGTCGTGGCCGATGGGCTTTTCCAGCACCAGCCGCGATGGCGGTTCCAGCAGGCCCGCGGCCTTCAGCCCGCGGCAGGCGCCGGCGAACAGGTCCGGTGGCGTGGACAGATAGCTCACGCAGGGGCGGTCGGCGTACTGCGCGAGCGCAGCGGTCATCCCTTCCGGATCGTTGAGGTCGAGCGCGTGGTAGCGGGTACGGCGCAGCAGGGCTTCCAGGCCGGCCTGCTCGCGTTCCCCACGGATCCTGCTGCGCAGCCAGTTGGCGAAGCCGGTGTCGTCGTGCTGGGTGCGGCCAATGGCGACCACGCGGAAATCATCGGGCAGCAGGCGGTCGCGCAGCAGGTGCGCCAGCGACGGAAACAGATAGCGCTGGGCGAGATCGCCGGTGGCACCGAACAGCAGCAGGGTGTCGATCATGGGTCGCTACGTACCTGGGCAGGAAGCGGGGGAGGTCCGGCCCATGCAGGGCCGCCGGAACCGTCGATTATTGCCCAGGCAGCGCCAGGATGGTTCGCGTTGTGCCTTCGGCATCGCCATCACCGCCGGCGAGGGCCGCTCCGTGACTGGACACCACGCGGCTGTAGAACCTGGCGCTGTCCTTCGGCGTGCGCTCGAGCGTGTCGTAGTCGACATGCACGATCCCGAAGCGTTTGGAGTAGCCCAGCGACCATTCCATGTTGTCCATCAGCGACCAGAGCATGTAGCCGCGGACATCGACCCCGGCCTCGATCGCGGCATGCACCGCACGCAGGTGCGAGCGCAGGTACTGGACGCGCAGCGGATCGTGCACCACGCCATTCTCGACGTGCTCCGGATCGGGGAACGCCGCGCCGTTCTCGGTGACATAGACCGGCAGGTCGCCATAGGTGCGCTTGAACCACAGCAGGGTGTCGGTAAGCCCCTGGGGGAACACTTCCCAGCCGGTCTCGGTGTAGAGCGCATCGTCCTGCCTGACCGCTTCGGCGTTGAGCGGGTAGGTCTCTGCTGCCCGGGTCACGCTGCGCGTGTAGTAGTTGATTCCGACGAAATCCAGCGGCTGGCGGATCAGGTCGAAATCGCCGACCGGCCATTCCGGCCATGCGTGGCCGAAGACCTCCTGCAATTCACCCGGATAGCGGCCGAGCAGGGCAGGGTGCAGGTACTGCTCGTTCATGTAGGCGTGCGCCCGGGCCACCGCGGCGGCGTCATCGGCCAGATCGCTCGCCGGGTACTTGGGTTCGATGTTCACGACCAGGCCGATCTGGTGCGCACCGATGGCGCGGTAGGCCTGCACGGCGGCGCCATGCGCGCGCATCAGGTTGTGGCTTGCGATGGGTGCCTCGTACTTGCTGCGATGCCCGGGCGCGAGCGCTCCGTGCAGGTAACCGCCGTCGGTGATCACCCACGGCTCGTTGAGCGTCACCCATTTCTTCACGCGTCCGTCGAGCGCGCGGTACAGCACGCTGCCGTACTCGGCGAACCAGTCGGCGCAGTCACGGTTGAGCCAGCCGCCGCGGTCGTCGAGCGCCGCGGGCAGGTCCCAGTGGTACAGGGTGAGCAGCGGCTCGATGCCGTTGGCGAGCAGTTCGTCGACCAGGCGCGAGTAGAAATCGAGACCCTTCTGGTTGATGCGGCCAACGCCCTCGGGCAACACCCGCGACCACGACACGCTGAACCGGTAGGCCTGCATGCCCAGCTCGCGCATCAAGGCAACGTCGTCCTTCCAGCGCCGATAGTGGTCGCAGGCGATATCGCCGGTATCGCCGTTGACGGTCATGCCGGGCGTGTGGGCGAAGCGGGTCCAGATGCTCGGCCCGGCACCATCGGCCAGGGGAGAGCCTTCGATCTGATGGGCGGCAGTGGCGGTGCCCCAGAGAAATCCGTCCGGGAATTTCGGCGTTGGATTCATCAATCTTCCGTGCGTCTCGCGGGCGGCGTCGTGTAAACGATTACATGCCAGAATAGCCCAGCGGCTGCGCGATTGCAGCCCGCACAGCCCCGGTGGAGGCCGTATGGCGAATGTCGCCCTGGAAAACGTGCGCAAGGTCTATTCCAACGGCTTCGTCGCCGTGGAAGACGCAACGTTCCAGGTGGCAGATGGCGAGCTGCTGGTGCTGGTGGGACCGTCGGGCTGCGGCAAGTCCAGTCTGCTGCGGATGATCGCCGGCCTCGAGACGATCACTTCCGGCACGCTGCGCATCGGCGACCGGGTCGTCAACGATGTCGCGCCGAAGGATCGCGACGTCGCGATGGTGTTCCAGAGCTACGCGTTGTACCCGCACATGACCGTGGCGGAGAACCTGGCTTTCGCATTGAAGCTGCGCGGACAGACCCGGGCGCAGGTCGAGGCCCGCGTGCGGGCAGCCGCTGCGATGCTGGAGCTCGATACCGTGCTCGATCGCAAGCCGGCCCAGCTCTCGGGCGGCCAGCGCCAGCGCGTGGCCCTTGGGCGGGCGCTGGTGCGGCACCCGCAGGCGTTCCTGCTGGACGAGCCCCTTTCCAACCTCGACGCCAAGCTGCGCGCCGGCATGCGGGTGGAGATCGCGCGCCTGCACCGCAAGCTCGGCGCGACCATGGTCTATGTCACCCATGACCAGGTCGAGGCGATGACCCTGGGCCAGCGGATCGTGGTGCTGAAGGATGGCCGCATCCAGCAGATCGACACGCCGATGGCGCTGTATGCGAAACCGGCCAATGTATTCGTCGCCAGCTTCCTGGGCAGCCCGGCGATGAACCTGCTGGCCGGGACACTGGTGGGCGAGGACGGGCCTGCGCTGCACCTGGGCGACGGCGCGCGGCTGCCGCTGGACGGCGCCGACATCCCGCGCGATTGGATCGGACGCGAGGTGCGCGTCGGCATTCGCCCCGAGCATCTGCTGCCGGCCGGCAACGGGGCAGGCTTCGACGCACAGGTCGAAGTTGTCGAACCGGTCGGCAGCGAGGCCTACGTCAACCTGCGCCATGGCGCGCACAGCCTCATCGCCCGCGTCGCCGCAGACGACTTGCCGCAACCCGGCGCGTCGCTGTCGCTGCGGGTCTCGCCTGGGCGGCTGCACGTGTTCGATGGGGCCAGCGGCGAGCGGCTTTAGCCGGGCAGGCGGATCGGCCCGGTCTGCAGTGCGACGTTCCGCAGAGGGCGCCCGTGCAGTGTGGTTTCAGGGAGAAGGTGCAGGCGCCTCTGTGCGGCGTACTTCGGCGTCCGAATCGGCCGGCGGCGGGATCGCCAGATAAACCGTGCTCCATAGCTGCGCGGCGTTCGATTCGTCCGCATCGCCGCTGCTCTGACCGAACGGCACCGCGCGATAACGGCCGTCCTCGTACGCCCAAGACCACAGTTCCGAGGTGCGCATCGTGCCGGTGGCGTCGATGGCCTGCCACAGCCGTCGCTGTGCGTCGCGCAGGTGCGTGCGGGTGGTGTCTGGAAGGTCGTTGCGCTGCAGCTGACGTGCCAGCCCGGCCGCCAACAGCGCCTGCTGCCAGGACCAGACCACGGTGCCGTGATAGGCGGTACGGCCGAACTCGGCGCCGAGTCCGGAATTGGCGTAGGCGGGGTTGGCCACAAGCAGGCCTGCGTCGGTCATCAGGCCGGCGGGGAACGGCCGCAGCATCGCTTCGACCAGCGCGTCGAGCTCCTGCGGTTGGGGATTACGGAACATCAGCGCGAACCCACCATCGGAATGCAGCACCGGGATCGGCCTGCCGTCCGCATCCAGGGCTAGCGCGGGGAAGCGCAGGCCGGTTTCCGGCACGCTGGCCAGCGCCGGCGCCGGATCGATGCCCTTTGTCCTGGCGTAGCGCGCCACCGCCGCGCGCGCCGTGCCTGCGTCGACGTTGAAAAGGAACAACGGCGGCGCCTGGGTCGACCAGATCTCGGCCAGCTCACGCGCCGCCGCAAGCGCCCGCTGCTGCTCGGCGTTCGCATGCCCCTGCAGGATCTGCGCATCGTTGAAGCGGGCGATGGCCTCGAGTGCCGCCGGGACGAACACCGCGTTGACGTCGTAGGGAATGCGGCCGCCGCCCAGTCCGGTTTCACTGTCGCGCCATTGGCCGACCTTGTGGCCCGGCTTGAGCGCGACCAGGTTGCGGGCGGCAGGTTCGCGCGCGAACGGCTGCGTCATGCCGACGACGAAGGCCAGGTTGCGGGCCAGCGCCGCGCCCAGCGGCTCGCCAGCCGTGGTCTTGCGCACAAGAAAGGCGCTGGCCCGGGCGTGGCCTTCCGGGGTGTCCAGCAGCCATGCCGCCGCGACGGGCGCCAGCATCAGATCGTCGTCGATCATCTTGTAGTCGTAGATCGGTGCGGCGGGATCGTCGCCGATCGTGCCTTCCTTGCGATGGCGCAGCACCGCGAGCTCGCCGATGTCCTCCTCGTGCGCCACTTCGCCGTTTGGATCCAGGCGCTCCAGTACCGAAGCAAGTCCGGCTTCGATGGCGGCCGGCTGCAATGCGGGCATCAGCAGGCGCAACGACATCAGCGTATCGCGGCCGAAATAGGTGTCGAAGCGCCAGGAGCCGGCCAGGAATTTCTCCCGGTAGCTGAGGAATTCGAGCACCTCGCGGCTGCGCTGATCGCTGCCGGCAGCGGTGGAGAACAGCGCGTCGGCCCGCAGCGGGACGAGCGGTTGTTCCCCGGTGAGGGCGGTGATCCTGATCCGCAGCGGTGCGCCTTCGCGATCTGCGTTGAGCACCAGCGGTGCGCCACCGCCGCCGCTGACGTGTCCGTCGAGCAGTTCCAGCGAGAGTTCGTACCCAGGTCCGCCATCCAGGCGCGGGCGCGACCATTGCACGCGGCGCGCTCCCAGCCGCGGACGGGTGGCGACCTCGGCCGGGTAGGCGACGCCGAGCTGGAAATCGCGCAGCACGCGCACGCTGCCCAGCACGGCATCGCGCACAACCAGCCGCGACGCATCGACGCTGGTCTCCGCCACGATGCCGTGCAACGGCCGGCCGGAACGGTCCGGCCGCTGGCTGCCGTGCACTTCGCGCAGGTCCCATCGCACCGGGGCCGCGGCGTCTTCGAACCACAGCCCGACGCCGCTGTTGCCGGCAGGGAAGGCGACCAGCACGCGCGGGCGCTCCCCGGAGCTGAGCAGCAGATGCGCCGCCACTGCGTCCTTGCGGTAGAAGGCATTGAGCGTGCGGCCTTCCTCGATCCGGAACTGCAGCGGTGTGGCATCGTCCGCAACAGCGGCCGAAGGTACGGACGCCAGCAGTGCGAGCGCGCACGACAGGTGCAGCCACGGCTTCATCCGTGGCTGTCCCCGGACCACGTGGTCGCCGCGGTCACCAGCTGTACTTCGCCTGCAAGTTGACCTCGCGGCCCTCGATCGGCCGCGCCAGCAGCACGTTGTCGGCGCCCGAGACGGCGCTGCCGAAGATGCGCGAGTTGCTCTCGGTCAGGCCGAGCTCGTTGGTCATGTTGGTCCCACGCAGATTGAACTGCCAGTGCTGCCCGACGTTGGAGGTCACGCCGAAATCCAGCGTGTGGTAGGAGCCCAGCTGCTGCAGCCCGGACTGGTCCTGGGTGTGGTCGCCGACGTGGGTGTAGGTGATGTACGGCGTGATGTCGCCCCAGTCGAAGACGAACTCGTAGCTGGGCGTGAACATGAAGCGCAGCTTGGGCTGGCGTTGCAGCTGCTGGCCTTCGATTTCCTGGCACTGCTGCTGGCCGTTGATGTCGACGTAGGGGAAGCAGGCGTCGAAATCGCTGTACTCGCCGTCGAGGTAATTCGCGACCAGCTGCAGCCGCAGGTTCTCGACCGGAGTCAGGGTGCCGATGAAGTTCACGCCCCACGAGTCCGAACCGTAGGTCAGCGGACTGCCGACCGGCGTACCGGCGCCATCGGTGGGCTGGTACAGCAGGCCCTTGAAGCGACGTCGATAGGCGCTGAGATCGGCATACAACAGATCGGACTGGTACTTGAAGCCGACCTCGTAGTTGCGGATCTTCTGCATCGGCGGGAAGTTTTCGTTGGTCGTTCCGCGGATGCCGTTGTCGAAGTCCAGGAAGTGGCCGCCGGTGTTGGCCCGGCCATAGACCGACATGCGGTCGGTAAACGCATAGTTCGCACCCGCGGTCCAGGTGGGGTGGGTCTTGTCGTAATGGATGCGCGAGTAGGTCCCGTCACAGACCGGGGTGTTGTTGTCGTAGATCGTGTTGGGATTGCCGTCCAGGTCGACATTGGCCAGGTTGCAGACGTTGTTGGTGGCGTCCTGGTTTTCCAGACGCCCGGACAGGTCCAGCAGCCACTTGCCGATCCGCCAGGAGTCGGACAGGTACAGCGCGGTATTGGTGGCGCTGCCGTGCTGGGCGATATGGAAGCCGCCGAAATCGGCGAAGCCCTGGCTGTCGGTACGCTGCCTGACGACGCCGTCGGTACCGACATAGCTGACCGTGATCGGCGTGGCATTGGGCTCGTTGGTCATCAGCATCTGGTTACCCAGCGACCACTTGTCGTCCATGGTGTAGTGGTTGACGTACAGGCCGACGGTGAGGGTGTTGCCCTCGAACAGCTCCTTGCTCAGGCGGAAGTCGTTGCTGATGCTCTTCAGGTGCTTGTGGATCGACCACCAGCCCTGTTGGATCACGCTCTGGTCCAGCGGTACCGCGCCGCCGCCGACGTAGGTCGCCGTGGCCGACCCGGCCGGAAGCACGAAGCCACCCGGCGTGCCCGCGGTATAGAGCATGTCTTCGAGCGTGGCGGGGTTGTTGCCCGAAAACAGTGCGTTGGTATCGGCATCGCCCTCGTCGAACAGGAACTTGTCGCTGATCGACCAGCCGTTGTCGAAGGCGTAATCGAAGTTGCCGCCGAAGAAGAAGAACTTGGCGCCGCGGCCGTCGGCCAGATCCGCATTCTTGCTCCCGCCCGGATAGGTGGGCAGAAACACCTTCTGGATCGCCTTGCTGTAATAGGTGTCGGTAAGCGGATCGAAGCCCGGGTACTCGCGGAAGCTGTCCTTACCTTCCTGGATCAGCGGAATCGGGGTGATGAACTGGTTCTTGTCGTTGAGATAGCGCGCGTACAGCGTCAGGTTGCCGCGATCGCCGAAATCGCGCGAGAGCGTGCCGGTGAGCTGGCCGCCTTCGTCGGCCGTGAATTCGGGGTCACGCACGCCGTCGGACGTGCGCCAGAACCCGCCGATGCTGCCGTACCAGCCGCTTTTACCGACCGGGAATCCCGAGAACGCATCCAGCCGCCACAGGCCCTCGTCGCCATAGGTCAGGCCGACGCTGCCGTAGGGCGTATCGCTGCCGGTCTTGAGGAAGAAGTTGGCGGTGGCGCCCATCTGCCCGCCGGCGAACACCGCCGACGGCCCACCCTGCAGGATTTCCACCGTCGACACGGTGTCGTCCAGGCGGAAGATCGTGGTGGTTTCGAAGAACGACAGCGTCGGCATGCCGTACAACGGCGAGCCCATCAGCATGGTGGTGAAGTAGGGCGCGTCGCCGCCGCCGGGGAAGCCGGCGATCTCGATGTTGGCGCCGGTCTGGCCGCCGCTGGATTCGGGCCACATCCCGGGTGAAATCTTCAGCAGATCGGCCGTGCTCTTGGGGTTGGCCTGTTTGATCTGCTCTTCGTTGGCGGTGACGATGTTGTAGCTGGCTTCGAGCTTCTTCACCCCACCAGTCGCGCTGCCGGTGACGACGATGGTGTCGAGCGTGGTGGCTTCGCTGCCCGTGGGCGGTTGCGCTGGCGTGGCAGGCGCCTGCTCCACGGGCGGTGGATCCTGGGCGATGGCGAGCGTCGGAAGTGCGACGAGGATGGCGGCAGTCAGCGCTCGCCGGACGAAGGGTCGTGAAAACGTCATTCTTAGGCCTCCCTGGCTCGGAAAGCCGAGCCGACATGACGCCAGCCGGATGGATGGCGCGCAGTAAAGCCCCCTGTCGCTGTCCGACCGTGGATCTGCAGCAATGGCAGGGTCGAAAGCTCGCGCGGAGTGTGCCGGACTCTCCGTCCGGGCTCAATCCCCGGATGGCGCCTATGCTAAAGAGCCCGTGTTGAGTCGCGCACGCCGTCCAGGAGGTTTCCGATGCGCTTACCCGTCCGGACTTGGCTTCTGAGCCTATGTCTGCTGGCCCCTCCGGCCTTGGCCCAGGTCTGCGTACCCGGTCAGCCGCAGCTGTACGGCGAGCTGTTCGAAGACGCGCAGGCGGTGCTCCCTGACGGCAAATCGCTTGTCGATGCGATCGCGAACCAGCCGCCTGCCGCGATCGTCGCCGAATACGAACATGCGCGCACGAGGCCGGGCTTCGATCTGCGCAGCTTCGTCACCGAGCGCTTTGCATTCCCGCGCGCAGCCAACGACGCCTATCGCAGCGACCCCGGCCAGGACGTGCGTGCGCATATCGACGCGCTCTGGCCCGTGCTCGAACGCAAGCCCGCGCCGGGCGACGCGCGCAGCACGCTGCTGCCGCTGCCGCATCGTTATGTGGTGCCGGGCGGACGCTTCAACGAGATCTACTACTGGGATTCCTACTTCACCATGCTCGGCCTGGAAGAAAGCGGCCGGCACGACCTGGCCGTGGACATGGTCAGGAACTTCGCCTGGTTGATCGACCATTACGGCCACATCCCGAATGGCAACCGCACCTACTATCTCAGCCGCTCGCAGCCGCCGTTCTTCGCGGCGATGGTGGAGCTGCTGGCCGCGCGCGATGGTCCTGCGACGCGCGCAACCTATCTGCCGCAGCTGGCTGCTGAATATGCGTTCTGGATGGAGGGCGCGGACAAGCTGGCACCCGGCCAGGCGCATCGGCGCGTCGTGAAGATGGCGGACGGCACTCTGCTCAACCGCTATTGGGACGACTGCGATACGCCGCGCGCGGAGAGCTACCGGCAGGACGTGGAGACGGCCTCGCAGTCGAAGCGTCCGTCGCCCGAGGTCTACCGCAACCTGCGCGCCGCGGCGGAAAGCGGCTGGGACTTCAGTTCGCGCTGGCTGGACGACGGCAAGACCCTCGCCACGATCCGCACCGTGGACATCGTGCCGCCGGATCTCAACAGCCTGCTGTACCGGCTCGAACTGACCCTGGCCGAGGCGTATCGCGCCGCATCGCAGCCCGACAGGGCGCGCGACTTCGAACGCAAGGCCGAGGCGCGCAAGACCGCGATCAACCGCCTGCTCTGGGACGAGAGTAAAGGCATGTATGCCGACGTGAGCTGGAAGGATGGCCGCAGCACCGGCCACGTCAGCGGCGCGACCGCGTATCCGCTGTACTTCGGCATCGCCGATACCGCGCGCGCCGATCGCGTCGCCCAGCGCCTGCGCCAGGATTTGCTGCAACCGCACGGGCTCGCTGCCACGGCCACGCGCACCGGCCAGCAGTGGGATCTGCCCAACGGCTGGGCACCGCTGCAGTGGATCGCCATCGACGGCCTGCGCCAGACCGGACAGCAGGCGCTGGCCGACGACATCGCCAGGCGCTGGATCGCCCACAATATCGCCACCTACCGCGCGACCGGCAAGCTGGTGGAGAAGTACGACGTCACCGGCGACGCCGAGGCCGGTGGTGGCGAGTACCCGCTGCAGGACGGCTTCGGCTGGACCAACGGCGTGCTCCGCCGGTTGCTGGCGCTGTATCCGGAGCAGACGCGCGATTGATGGAAGGGTTGTGCCGGCGGCCGATCAGTCCGCGCCGGCTTCCGGCATCATCAGCACCAACGGCTCGCAGGCCGGGTCCGAGCAGCCGAAGGTCCGGACCTCGTTGCCGCTGCTCCAGGTCGCAGTGGCGGCGGCGTTGATCTCGAAGTCCCAGCTGTGGCCGTCCGACCGCAGCCGGCCCCTGATCGAACAGGGCAGATAGTAGAACTCATGGTGCTTCTGCTCGCCCGTGATCGGTTGACTGAGGCGGAAGAAGGTCCCGGCCTGCTCGCGCGTCAGCGACCAGCGCTTGCATTCGGCTTCGAGTCTGGGCCCGTCGCCGCGCGCGCCAGTCGGGTCGTAGACCGGTGCCGAGATTTCGAGGATTTCCGGAGCGCCGCCGGCGAGCGGTGTTTCAGCGCGTGGGGCCGGTGGATTGCTGCAGGCCAGGATCGTCGACGTTGCGCACAGCAGGCTGGTACAGGCCAGCACCTTCGCCCTGTGTCTTGTACGAAATCGCGTCGTGCTGGTAGATGTCATGGTCATCCAGTCCGTAATTGTTCTGTAGGATGCCGACCAATCGGCGGATCGAAGCGGTTTGCTGCTCGGTGGGGGCCTGCCATGTGCGCGTCTGTTCGTCGTAAGTCGCCACGACCTCGATGCCGACGCTGTCGCCATTGCCGGGATAACGCCGGGGGTAGGGCTTGCCCGATTCGATCCGGTGCACGGCAGCGTAGTCGCTGCCGGGCGCTTGGCGCGCTTCGTCCAGTTGACGCTGTTCCTCGGGCGAGAGACTGCCTTCGACTTCGCCACGCGACCTGATCCTGCCGACGTGGGCGGTGTGCTGGTTGAGACTAGCCGTCTGGTGGATGGTCCCGTCGCGGTCGATCAGGAAGTGGGTGCCGTAAGGTTGCGACTCACCGCGCCAATGGCCGAGCGTGCCGGCGGCCGTGCTGCCCATCGTGCGATGCAGCACGATCGCGTTGACCGCCGGCAACGCGCCGCGTTCCAGCGCCGGAATGGCGGTGCGGGTGATCTCCGGATCGGTCAGGTAGCCGTCGGCGCCGATCGTGCGCTGTTGCGCATAGGGCGCCAGGATGCGGCTGGCGGCGATCTCCGCGGTCGCCAGAGGGGTGGAGATCAGCGGGGCACCTTCGCCGGGCCTGCCGGCGACGACGAACAGCGAGGGCGTGGGCGCGTCCGCACGTCCGGCCACCACACTCAGGCCGCGGACCGTGGTTTCGTCGAGCCGCAGACCGCGGTCGCTCTGGGGCAAGGTTTGCAGGTAGGCGTCGGTCAGGCCGGCTGCGAGATTGGCGCGTTGTTCCGGGCCGCTGCCAGGCTGCGCGGCTGCGACGCCCTGCAGGAGGTGACGGTACAGCGGGTAGTGCCGGTGGTTGGGATCGTCCGGCAGGATGGGGTCGGCGGAGGTTCCGCTCATCGCAAATCTCCGTTTGCATACGAATCCGTTGCACGGTTGATAGCACGCCAGCCCACCGCGGCCAACCGCCGGCCGGCACGCGGCTGCGACCAGCGTCGCTATACTCCACCGATTGTCCGGCGTTCGCGCCGGCCCGTCCCTAGGCAAATCAGTTGCTTGGAGGCGGTTCCGAAAGCCTTTCCTGACCCAAGCACGCGCACGCCAGCCACTGGCCCGGGCGCAGACGAGTACTCCGACGCCGCATGCGCCTGTCCACGATCAAGCTGTCCGGTTTCAAATCCTTCGTCGACCCTACCACCCTGCACCTGCCGACCAACATGACCGGCGTGGTCGGGCCCAATGGCTGCGGCAAGTCCAACATCATCGACGCGGTGCGCTGGGTGATGGGCGAAAGCACGGCCAGTCGTCTGCGCGGCGACAGCGCCACCGACGTGATCTTCTCCGGCTCCACCGCGCGCAAGCCGGTCTCGCAGGCCACGGTGGAACTGATCTTCGACAACTCCGACCACGCCATCACCGGCGAGTACGCGGCGTTCAACGAGATCTCGGTCAAGCGCAGCGTCGGCCGCGACGGGCAGAGCAACTACTACCTCAACGGCGGCAAGTGCCGCCGGCGCGACATCACCGACCTGTTCCTCGGCACGGGGTTGGGGCCGCGCAGCTACTCGATCATCGAGCAGGGCATGATCAGCCAGATCATCGAGGCCCGGCCCGAGGACCTGCGCGTGTACCTGGAGGAAGCCGCCGGCATCTCCAAGTACAAGGAGCGGCGCAAGGAAACCGAGACCCGGATCCGTCACACCCGCGAGAACCTCGACCGGCTCAACGACCTGCGCGACGAGGTCGGCAAGCAGTTGCAGCACCTGGCCCGCCAGGCCCGGCAGGCCGAGCAGTACACTGCCATCCAGGCCGAGCGCAAGGTGCGCGACGCCGAGTGGAAGGCGCTGGAGTTCCGCGGCCTGGACGCGCAGCTGCAGGGTCTGCGCGAGAAGCTGGCGCAGGAGGAAACCCGCCTGCAGCAGCTGATCGCCGAACAGCGCGAGGCCGAAGCCAAGATCGAAACCAGCCGGGTCCGCCGCGAGGAAGCGAGCGAAGCCCTCAACAAGGCCCAGGCTTCCAGCTACGAGGTCGGCGGCACTCTGGCCCGCATCGAGCAGCAGATCGCCCACCAGCGCGATCTGTCCACCCGCCTGCAGCAGGCTCGCGACGAGACGCAGACCGCGCTGGCGGAACTGGGTTCGCACATCAGCGGCGACGAGGCGCGGCTGGCGAGCCTGCGCGAGACGATCGCCGCGGCCGAGCCGGAGCTGTCCCGCCTGCAGTCGGAAGACGAGGCGCGCCAGGCCGCCCTGCGCGACGCCGAAGCCGCGCTGGCCGACTGGCAGCAGCGCTGGGACGCGCACAGCCGCGAGCAGAACGAAGCCGCCCGCGCCGGCGATGTCGAACGCACCCGGGTCGATTACCTCGACCGCCAGTCGCTCGACGCTGACCGCCGCCGCGAGGCGCTGGCCAATGAACGCGCTGGGCTCGACCTGGACGCGCTGGCCGCGGCCTTCACCCAGGTCCAGGCCAGTCACGACGAGCAGAAATCCGCGCTCGATGCGCTCACCGCCGATGTCGATGCGCGCAAGCAGGTCGTGCTGGCGCTGCAGGACGACGTCCGCAAAGCGCAGGCCGAACTGGCCGATGTGCGCAAGACCGCGCAGGAAAAGCGCGGCCGGCTATCCTCGCTGGAGACGCTGCAACACGCCGCGCTAGGCCAGGAGCAGGGCGCGGCGGTGGAATGGCTGCGCCGGCGCGGGCTGGATTCGGCCGCCCGTGTGGGCGAATCGCTGCAGGTCGAGGCGGGCTGGGAACAGGCGGTCGAAGCCGCCCTCGGCCAGCTGATCGAAGGCGTGCTGGTCGATTCGCCCGAGGCCCTGGTCGAGGCGCTGGCCGATCTGGGCGAAGGCCGGCTCACCCTGGTCTCGAACGAAGCCGGTGAGCCCGCCTTCGCGCCGACCTCGCTGGCGGCCAAAGTGCAGGGGCCGCTCGCGATCCGCCGCCTGCTGGCCAAGCTGCATTTCGCGGAGAACCTGCCGGAAGCCAGCGCGCTGCAGTCGCGCCTGGCCGCGGACGGGCATGCCGACCATTCGGTGATCACCCGCGACGGCGCACGGCTAGGTGCGGGCTGGGTGCGCATCGTGCGGTCGGGCGCAGCCAAGCAGGGCGCCCTGCTGCGCGAGCGCGACATCCAGACCCTGCGCGGCGAGATCGAAGCGCTGCAACAACGCGAGCAGGAGCTCGACCGCGGCCTGTCCGCGTGGCGCGACCGTGCCCTGGTGGCCGAACAGCAGCGTGAGGACGCACAGCGTGCGTTGTACCTCGCCCACCGCAGTGTCTCCGAACTCGCCGGCCAGCTGCAGAGCGGTCAGGGCCGGCTGGATTCCGCGCGCGGCCGGATCGCGAAGATCGAAGCCGAAACCGTGCAGCTCGGCGAGACCATCGCCACCGCCGCCCAGCAGGCGCGCGAAGCGCGCGCCAGGCTCGAAGCAGCCGTTTCGCGCATGGCCGAACTGGAGCAATCGCGCCGCGCGCTGGAATCCGAACGCACCGCCCTTGCCGAGGCCCGCGATTCGGCCCGCAACGCCGCGCGCGAGTCGCGCGATGCCGCGCACGCCCTGGCGCTCACGCTCGAATCGCAGCGCGCGCAGATCGTTGCGCTGACCCAATCGCTGGACCGCATGGGCAGCCAGCGCGGCCAGCTCGACAGCCGCCTGGGCGAACTGGCCAGCCAGCTCGCCCAGGGCGATTCCCCGGTGCATGCGCTGGAGGCCGAGCGCCAGGCTGCGCTGGAACAGCGCGTCCTGGCCGAACGCGCGCTTGGCGAGGCGCGCGCCGCGCTCGACGGGATCGACCACGAGCTGCGCGAATACGAGCTGACGCGCCAGCATCGCGACGAGCAGGCGCTGGTGCAGCGCGAAAGGATCAGCCAGCGCAAGCTCGATCAGCAGGCCCTCGCGATCAAGGCCGGACAGCTGTCCGAAGCCGTGGTGCAGGGCGGCTTCGTCCTGGACGAGGTGATCAACACGCTGCCGGAAGACGCCGACCTGGCCGCGTGGGAAAAGATCGTCACCGACTTCGACGCCAAGCTGCGCCGGCTCGAGCCGGTCAACCTGGCCGCGATCTCCGAGCACGCCGAAGCCGAGCAGCGCAAGGACTACCTCGATTCCCAGCACACCGACCTGACCACGGCGCTGGACACCCTGGAAGACGCGATCCGCAAGATCGATCGCGAAACCCGCGGCCGCTTCAAGGACACCTTCGACCGGGTCAACTCGGGCGTGCAGGAGATCTATCCGCGGCTGTTCGGCGGCGGTCACGCCTACCTCGAACTCACCGGCGAGGACCTGCTCGACACCGGTGTGGCGATCATGGCGCGGCCGCCCGGCAAGCGCGTGTCCAACATTTCGCTGCTTTCCGGCGGCGAGAAGGCGATGACGGCTGTGGCGCTGGTGTTCGCGATCTTCCGCCTCAACCCGGCGCCGTTCTGCCTGCTCGACGAGGTCGACGCGCCGCTGGACGAAGCCAACGTGGGTCGCTTCACCAGCCTGGTCGGCGAGATGAGCGAGCAGGTCCAGTTCCTGTTCGTCACCCACAACAAGGCGACCATGGAGGCCGCACAGCAGCTCTCCGGCGTTACCATGCGTGAGCCGGGCGTGAGCCGTCTGGTCTCGGTCGACCTGGCCGAGGCCGCACGCCTGGCCGGAGCCGCTTAAGAGCCGGGAATCGGGAAAGGGGAATCGGGAGTCGCAGAGGTCTGACGTTTCGCTTTGCTTTTTTCCGATTCCCGATTCCCCATTCCGCATTCCCTTCCGGAGGAAGCAATGTCCGACATCTGGCTGCTGCGCATCGGGATCGTCGTTGCGGGCCTTCTGCTGATGCTGGCGATCTGGTTTTTCGGACGCCCGCGCAGGACCCCGCAGGGCACCCGGGTCGAGGCGCGCGGCCGGGACGGCGAGCGCATGGAACCGACCCTGGGCGCGCAGCTCGAGCAGCAGCTCGCGGCCGGAACGGGCTACGGCGACGAAGCGCTGGTGCAGTCGGAAATGGACCTGCTCGACGACGCGATCGGCGCGGTGCAGCCCAACAGCGAGCTCGGCAAGCGGGTCAGCGAGGACTTCGACAAGATCATCACGCTCTATATCGCGGCGCGGGCGGGGCATACCCTGCGCGGCCCGGACATCGTGGTGGCGGCGGAAAAGGCCGGCCTGACCTACGGCCACATGAATGTCTTCCACCGGCTGGTGCAGGGCCATCCCGAGCAGGGCCCGGTCTTCAGCGTCGCCAACGTGAAGAAGCCCGGCAGCTTCGAAATGGCGGAGATCCAGAGCCTGGAAACGCCAGCGATCGCCTTCTTCCTGACCCTGCCGGCGCCGGTGGCGGCGCTGGATGCCTGGGAAATGATGCAGCCGGCCGCCGAACGGATGGCCGAACTGCTCGAGGGCGTGGTGCTCGACGAGCAGCGCAATCCCCTGGGTCGCCAGCGCGTGCAGCACCTGCGCGAGGAAATGCGCGCCTACGACCGCCAGCGCGAGGTCGCACCCGGCAAGCCGGCGCGCTGGTAGGCCACACCGGCGCGTCTTCGCGAGGGGCGCCCTTCGACTCCGCTACGCTACGCTCAGGGCGAACGGAATCCTCGGGTTTGACACTCTCCGTTCGTCCTGAGCGTAGCGCCGAAGGCGCGAAGTCGAAGGACATGGCCTGAGCATGGCGAAGACCACACCCGCCCACCGCATCGAAGACCTGCGTCGCCGGATCGACGACGCCAACCACCGCTACTACGTCCTGGACGAGCCGTCGATTCCCGACGCCGAGTACGACCGGCTCATGCGCGAGCTCGAGGCGCTCGAAGCCCAACACCCTGACCTGGCCGACCCGGATTCCCCGACTCAGAGGGTGGGGAACCTGCCCTCGGGAAAGTTCGCGGTGGTGCGTCATTCCATCCCGATGCTTTCGCTCTCCAACGCGTTCGACGACGGGGAAGTGACGGATTTCGTTGCGCGCATCAGCAAGGAAACCGGCGACGCCGAGCCCGCGTTTTCCGCAGAGCCCAAACTGGACGGTCTTGCGATCAGCCTGCGCTACGAACGCGGACGTTTCGTCCGCGGCGCGACCCGCGGTGACGGCGCCAGCGGCGAGGACGTGACCGCCAATCTGCGCACCGTGCGTTCGGTGCCGCTGCGTCTGCGCGGAAAACCGCCGGCAGTGCTCGAAGTTCGCGGCGAGGTGTACATGCCCAAGGCGGCGTTCGAGCGTTTCAACCAGGCCGCGCGCGAGCGCGGCGACAAGCCGATGGCCAATCCGCGCAACGGCGCGGCCGGTTCGTTGCGCCAGCTCGACCCGCGGGTGACCGCGCAGCGCCCTCTGGCGTTCTATGCCTATGCGCTGGGCGAAGTGGACTTCGGCAAGAACACGGGCGGCAAGTTGCCCGGCACCCATTCGCAGACCCTGGTCTGGCTGCGCGAACTCGGTTTTCCGGTCAGCGCCGAGGTCGAAACCGTGCGCGGCGTCGAAGGCCTGCTGGCGTACTACGCACGCATCGGCGGCAAGCGCGACGCGCTGGCGTTCGACATCGACGGCGTGGTTTACAAGCTCGACCGCTACGACCAGCAGCGCGCGATGGGCTTCGTCTCGCGTGCGCCGCGCTGGGCGCTTGCGCACAAGTTTCCTGCGCAGGAAGAAGCCACCACGGTGGAATCGATCGAGGTCAACGTCGGCCGCACCGGTGCGGTCACGCCCTGGGTGCTGATGGCGCCGGTCCACGTGGGCGGCGTGACCGTGACCCGGGCCACCCTGCACAACGCCGACCAGGTCGCGCGTCTGGACGTGCGCGTGGGCGACACCATCATCGTGCGACGCGCCGGCGACGTGATCCCCGAAGTGGTGCGCGTGGTCGAGGAACGCAGACCGCTGGACAAGAAGGGCAGGCCGCTGCATCCGCCCTACAAGCTGCCCGAGATCTGCCCCGACTGCGGCTCTGCGGTCGAACGCGAGGAAGGCGAAGTGGTCGCGCGTTGCACCGGCGGGCTGTTCTGCCCCGCGCAGCGGGTGCAGGCGCTGTTCCATTTCGCGTCGCGCCGGGCGATGGATATCGAGGGGCTGGGCGAGCGCCTGATCATGGCGCTGGTGGAGTTCGACTACGTACGCACCGTCGCCGACCTCTACCGGTTGGGCGTGGACGACTTCGTCGAGATGAAACGGCGTGCGGACGAGCGCGATGGCGTGATCCCCGAAACAGTCAAGGCCGGCAAGATCGCGACCAAATGGGCCGAGAATCTGCTCGCTGCGATCCAGGCCAGCAAGGAATCCACCCTGGAGCGGGTGCTCTACGCGCTGGGCATCCGCGATGTGGGCGAATCCACCGCCAAGACCCTCGCACGGCACTTCGGCGCGCTGCAGCCGCTGATGGACGCGGACGAGGAAACACTGCGCCAGGTGCCGGACATCGGCCCGGTCGTGGCTGCGCGGATCGCCCACTTCTTCGCCCAGCCGCACAACCGTGAAGTGATCGCAGCCTTGCGCGAGGCTGGAGTCCACTGGACCGAAGGTGCGCCCAAGCGCTCGGCGGAGGGTCCGCTTGCCGGCAAGACGGTCGTGCTCACCGGTGGCCTGGAGTCGATGTCCCGCGACGAGGCGGGAGACCGGCTCGAGGCGCTCGGCGCCAAGGTCTCGGGCAGCGTGTCGAAGAAAACCTCGCTGGTGGTCGCCGGCGAAGCGGCGGGCAGCAAACTCACCAAGGCGCAGGAACTGGGTGTCGAGATCTGGGACGAGGCGGCCCTGCTCGAATTCCTGCAGGAACACGAGTGATCGCCCACGTAGGAGCGACGTCAGTCGCGATCTCCGAAGCCCTCCGCCTCAAGCGGAGAACCCGGATGTGGACGGGGCCGATCTCGACCTGCCGCATCTCGCATGAAATCCATCCACATCCCAGCCTTCCCCTTGAAGGGGAAAAGGAAAAGCTCGCGGCTGACGCCGCTCCCACAGGCTCCGGATCGCCATGACGGGGTGGCAGCCGTCGGCCCTGCCCGAAGCTATCCGCCTGCGCGCCCGCCTGAACGCCGAGCTTCGTGCCTATTTCGCTGAACAAGGCGTGCTCGAAGTCGAGACGCCGGTGCTCTCGCAGGCAGGCAACACCGATCCGAACATCGCCTCGTTCTCGCTCGGATTCTCCGGCCGGACCGAAGGCGGGCCGCGCACGCGCTGGCTGCGCACGTCGCCCGAATATGCACTCAAGCGCCTGCTCGCCGCTGGTGTTGGCGATTGCTACGAGCTGGGTCGCGTGTTCCGCGACGGCGAGGTCGGCGGACGCCACAATCCCGAATTCACCATGCTCGAGTGGTATCGCCTGGGCTGGGATCACCATCGACTCATCGATGAGGCAGCGGCCGTGGTCAACCGCGCGCTGGCCCTGGTGGGACGTGCCGCGCGCCTTGAGCGCATCGCCTACCGCGACTTGTACCGACGCGAACTCGGCGTCGATCCGCTGCGCGACGACGATGCAAGCCTGCGCAGCGCGTTGGGCGATGTGCAGATCGAGCCGGAAGGCCTGGAGCGCGACGACTGGCTCGACCTGCTGATGACCCATCGCCTGCAGCCACGCTTCGATCCGGACACGCTCCTGGCGGTCTACGACTATCCCGCTTCGCAGTGCGCGCTGGCGAAGATCCGCCACGACCCCGCACAGACGGAAAGCCCGGTCGCCGAACGTTTCGAGCTTTACCTCGGCCCGGTGGAACTCGCCAACGGCTACCACGAGCTCACCGATGCAGCCGAGCAGCAGGCGCGCTTCGCGCGCGATCTGGATCGAAGGGCCGCACGCGGTTCGGAACAGCCGCCGGTCGATGCGCACCTGCTCGCGGCTTTGACGCAAGGCTTACCCACCTGCGCCGGCGTGGCGCTGGGCGTGGACCGGCTGCTGATGGCCATGCTCGGCACGCCGCGCATCGCCGACGTGCTGGCTTTCGACTTCGCTCGCGGCTGAGCGGGTGTCCTGGTCGATGCACGGCGACCGGCCTGCGGTCTTCGTGCCTGGTGCGGTAAAGCGCCTCGTCGGCCAGGCCATTCAAAACGCCCACGTATCCGTTCCGGTGGAATCCGGTAGATGTAGGCGGCCTGGACGGTGTGGCCACAGCCGCGCAGCGGGCAGCAGCGTCCCGAGCCCGCGCCGCAAAGCGCTCACGCGGAAGTTGGGGGAGATGGTGGCTGTGGCGCGGCCCAACCATACCGGGCCCTGAACGAAGCTTCCGAACGACACGCGATCTGGACATCGGCACGGGCATGCTCCCGTTCGCAACGCAGGACGCAGTGCGAGTGGGAGGCCTGCGGATCATGGGCATCGACCGCACGGAACGCAGGCTGGCAGGCGGGTAATACAGAGGAGGACGCCATGAACAGGTTCGTGTGGTGCATTGCGCCGCTGGCGCTGCTGCTGTCGGGCTGCGTTGGCTACGGTTACCCCGGCGGCTACTCGTCGGGCGGCTATTACGGAGACAGGTATGGCGGTTCGGCTGGATACCCGGGCGGTTACGGTTCCGATCGCGGCGTCTTCCGGTGCGAATCCAACGATGGACGGACCCGCGAATGTGCGACTGGCGGAACTGCCGTGCGCCTGGTCCGGCAGTTGTCCGATGCGCCGTGCGTGCAAGGTCGCAGCTGGGGCTACACGCGCAGCGGCGTCTGGGTGTCGAATGGATGCCGGGCGGAGTTCGTCAGCAGCGGCTACTCGCCGGGTTATGGCGATCCGGGCTACGGTTCGGGCGCCGGATACGGCGGCAGGTTCCGCTGCGAGTCGCGCGACAACCGCACCCAGCATTGCGGTGCGGGCGGGCAGGGCCGCGCCCGCCTCGTGCGGCAGCTTTCGGATGCGCCCTGCATCCAGGGGCGCACCTGGGGCAGCGACGGCAATGGCGTGTGGGTCTCGAACGGATGCCGCGGCGAATTCGAGTGGACCGGCGGTGGCGGCTGGAGCGGCGGCTACGGACAGACCGTGCGCTGCGAATCCAAAGACAATCGCACGCGTCGCTGCGATGTCCGTGTCAACCGCGGCGTGCAGCTCGTGCGCCAGCTCTCCGATACGCGCTGCATCCAGGGTCAGAACTGGGGCTGGGATGCCAGGGGTATCTGGGTTTCGCGCGGTTGTCGTGGCGAGTTCAGCGTACGCTGAGAATGGAATTCATAAGCGTGGATCAGCGGGTCGGCGCGGCAACGTGCCGGCCCGTCGCATGCGTGGCCGTTAAACTGTACGGATGAGCGATATCGACTACGCACGCTACGACCGCATCCGTCCGATCCGCTGGACCGGCGACGCCCTGGAACTGCTCGATCAGCGCAAGCTGCCCTTCGCAACGGAATACCTCACCTGTCGCAACAGCGACGAAGTCGCCGCGGCCATTCACGCGTTGGCGGTGCGCGGCGCACCGGCGATCGGCATTGCCGCGGCGTGGGGCGTGGTGCTCGCGGCACGCGAGATCGACGCTTCGGAGCCTGACCAAGCGGCCGTGCAGCTGGAACCCGCACTGCGGCGGTTGAACGCCGCCAGACCCACGGCGGTCAATCTGGCCTGGGCGCTGGCGCGCATGCGCGCGGCCTTGCTGCGCGCGACGGGGGATTGGCGCGAGGCGCTGGAAGCCGAAGCCCGCGCCATCGAAACCGAGGACCTGGCCGCCAATCGCCACATGGGTGCGCTCGGCGCGGCGCTGATCCCGCAGGGCAGCGGTGTGCTGACCCATTGCAACACCGGCTCGTTGGCTACTGCCGGCTTCGGCACCGCGCTGGGGGTGATCCGCGCCGGCGTGGCCCAGGGTCGGATCGATGCCGTATTCGCAGGCGAAACCCGCCCATGGCTGCAGGGTGCGCGCCTGACCGTGTGGGAACTGCAGCAGGACGGCATCGACGCCACCCTGATCGCGGACGCGGCGGCATCGCATCTGATGAAGGCAGGAAAAGTGCAGTGGGTGGTGGTTGGCGCCGATCGGATCTGTGCCAATGGCGATGTCGCCAACAAGATCGGGACCTATCAGCTGGCGATCGCCGCGCGCCATCACGGGGTGAAGTTCATGGTCGTCGCACCTTCCTCGACAGTAGACATGGCTACCGCCAGCGGGGACCTGATCGAGATCGAAGAGCGAGAAGCCGGCGAACTGCACGGCGTCGGCGGCACGCGTACCGTGGCCGAGGGCATCGCCGCCTGGAATCCGGTGTTCGATGTCACCCCGCACGATCTGATCGATGCGATCGTCACCGAGAAGGGCGTCGTGGAGCGACCGGACGAAGAGCGGATGCGGGCGCTGTTCGGCTAGCGCTGGCGCAACTTCCAGCCGCGCGGCATCCCTGTGGGAGCGGCCTTGGCCGCGAACGCCTTTCGGTCGGTCGCCCGGAAAGGTCCAAGGCATTCGCGGCCAGGGCCGCTCCCACGGACGCGTTTTCGGGCTGTGGGGATGATCGCCAGGTTGCGACGTTCCGAACGCCCCGAGAAACCACCTAACTTGTTGTTTCCATATGGAAATTGCGGGTGCTTTCGACGCTCCGAAATGCTAGAATTTCAGGTCGTTGAACCCCGTCTGTTCCGGTCCTCGCGAACCCTCCCGTGAGGCTGGCGCGCGTGCCGGGGAAATTCCCTCAAGCCGTCTCCAGGAAACCCACGCCGCATGGCTGAACTCGCCAAGGAAATCATCCCGGTCAATCTCGAAGACGAGATGCGCCGCAGCTACCTCGACTACGCCATGAGCGTGATCGTGGGGCGCGCGTTACCGGACGTGCGCGACGGGCTCAAGCCGGTGCATCGCCGCGTGCTGTTCGCCATGCACGAGCTCGGCGCGCACAGCAACAAGCCCTATTACAAGTCGGCGCGCATCGTCGGCGACGTGATCGGCAAGTTCCACCCGCATGGCGACCAGTCGGTGTACGACACCCTGGTGCGCATGGCGCAGCCGTTCTCGCTGCGCTATCTGCTGGTCGACGGGCAGGGCAACTTCGGTTCCGTCGACGGCGACGCCGCCGCGGCGATGCGCTATACCGAGGCGCGCATGGCGCGGCTCACCCACGAGCTGCTGGCCGATATCGACAAGGAAACCGTCGACTTCCAGCCTAATTACGACGAGAAGGAGCAGGAACCCACGGTCATGCCGACCCGGTTCCCGAACCTGCTGGTCAACGGCTCGGCGGGCATTGCGGTGGGCATGGCGACCAACATCCCGCCGCACAACTTGACCGAGATCATCGCTGCGACGATGGCGCTGATCGACAACCCGCAGATCGACATCGAGGGCCTGATGGAACACGTGCCGGGGCCGGATTTCCCCACCGCCGGCATCATCAACGGCGTCGGCGGCATCCACCTGGCCTACCGCACCGGTCGCGGCCGCGTGCGCATGCGCGCGCGTGCGGACGTGGAAGTGATGGACAACGGTCGCGAAGCGATCATCGTCACCGAGATTCCGTACCAGGTGAACAAGGCGCGGCTGATCGAGAAGATCGCCGAGCTGGTCAAGGAGAAGAAGCTCGACGGGATCAGCGAGCTGCGCGACGAGTCCGACAAGGACGGCATGCGCATCTACATCGAGATCAAGCGCGGCGATTCGGCCGAAGTCGTGCTCAACAACCTGTATTCGCAGACGCCGATGGAATCGGTGTTCGGCATCAACATGGTGGCGCTGGTCGACGGGCGCCCGCAGCTGCTGAACCTGAAGCAGATGCTGGAGGCCTTCGTCCGCCACCGCCGCGAGGTGGTCACCCGCCGCACCATCTTCGACCTGCGCAAGGCGCGGGCGCGTGCCCACATCCTGGAAGGCCTGACCGTCGCGCTCGCCAACATCGACGAGATGATCGAGCTGATCAAGACCTCGGCCAATCCGGAAGAAGCGCGCACGAAGATGCTGGCGCGGACCTGGGATCCGGGCCTGGTCGCCGCGCTGCTGGCGTCCGCGGGCAGCGACGCCTCGCGGCCCGAGGACCTGCCGCCAGGCGTGGGCCTGGTCGAGGGCAGGTACCAGCTCACAGAAATCCAGGCGCAGCAGATCCTGGAAATGCGCCTGCACCGCCTCACCGGCCTGGAGCAGGACAAGCTCACCGAGGAATATCGCCAGCTGCTGGAGACCATCCGTGGCCTGATCGAAATCCTCGAGCATCCGGACGTGCTGATGCGCGTGATCCGGGAAGAGCTGGAGAACCTGAAGGAAGAGTTCGGCGACGCTCGCCGCAGCGAAATCCGCGCCAGTGAGGAGGATCTCGACATCCTCGACCTGATCGCTCCGGAAGACGTGGTGGTGACGCTCTCCCATGCCGGTTACGCCAAGCGGCAGCCGGCCAGCGCTTATCGCGCACAGCGCCGCGGCGGACGCGGCCGCAATGCGGCGGCCACCAAGGAAGAGGATTTCATTGATCAGCTGTGGCTGGTGAATACCCACGACACGCTGCTGACCTTCACCAGTGCCGGACGCGTGTTCTGGCTGTCGGTGCACCAGCTGCCCGATGCGGGCCCGAATGCGCGCGGCCGCCCGATCATCAACTGGATCCCGCTGGAGGAAGGCGAGAAGGTCCAGGCCGTGCTGCCGGTGCGCGAGTACGCCGAGGGCCAGTACGTGTTCTTCGCCACGCGCAACGGCACGGTCAAGAAAACCCCGCTGCCCGAATACGCATTCCGACTGCAGCGCGGCAAGATCGCGATCAATCTGGACGAAGGCGATGCCCTGGTCGGAGCCGAGCTGACCAATGGCGAGCGCGATATCATGCTGTTCGCCAGCAACGGCAAGGCCGTGCGCTTCGACGAGGCCAGCGTGCGCGCCATGGGCCGCACCGCCACCGGCGTGCGCGGCATGCGCCTGGCGCCTGGCGAGGAAGTGGTGAGCCTGATCGTGGTGGATGGCGATGGCGACATCCTCACCGCCAGCGAGCGCGGTTACGGCAAGCGCACCCCGGTGGCCGACTATCCCAAGAAGGGTCGCGGCACCCAGGGCGTGATCGCGCTGCAGACCACGACGCGCAACGGCAAGCTGGTCGGCGCGATCCAGCTGTCCGACCACCACGAAGTCCTGCTGATCTCCGACGGCGGCACGCTCGTGCGCACGCGCGCCGCCGAGATCGCCCAGGTCGGCCGCAATACCCAGGGCGTGACCCTGATGCGGGTCGGTGCGGACGAGAGCCTGCAGGCGATCGAGCGCGTGGATGCGTCGCTGGACGAGGATGGCGAACCCGCCGTTGCCGAAAGCGAGGCAGTGCAGAGCGCGCCGCTGGGTTGATTCATCTGCAGGAGCGACGTCAGTCGCGAGTTCTTATGAAGAAGGCGGCCGAGGGCCGCCTTCTATTTGCCTGCCGGGCGATCGAAAAAGCTCGCGACCGACGTCGCTCCTGCAACGTCGCTGCGGCTATTTGCCGATCCACCCGTTGAGCAGGTCGGCGAACTCGTCGGCGTGCTCCTCCTCCTGGGCCAGGATGCTTTCCAGGATGCGCTTGGTGGTGGTATCGCGATTGCCGATGTAGTTGATCATTTCGCGATAGCTGTCGATCGCGATCCGCTCGGCGATCAGATCTTCCTTGACCATGTCGCGCAGGTCCTTGCCGACCTTGTACTCGGCATGCGCACGGCGGGTCAGCGTATCGGGATCCAGATCCGGTTCTCCGCCCAGCTGCACGATGCGCTCTGCGATCTTGCTCGCATGCTCCTGCTCCTGCTGCGCATGCTCCAGGAATTCGCCCTTCACCGCGTCGGCGAGCATGCCGGAGGCCATGTGGTAATGCCGCAGGTAACGCAGGACGCAGACCCATTCGGTGGCCAGGGCGTCGTTGAGCAGGCGGATGACCTCTTTGCGGTCCGCGGTATAGGTCTCGGTGATCGCGCCCTTGTCGATGCTCTTGCGTGCGCGTGCGCGCAGTGTGGCCACGTCGGTCAGTGCAGCGGTTGTGCCGGTCGGAATCATCGCGTTGCTGCTTTTCCGGTTGGCTTGCTTGGCCATGCTGGCGCTCCGGTGGCTATGATCAGGAAGGCAGGTGTTCGAGCACGTAATCGGCCGACGAGACGCGGAATTCGCCCGGCGCCTCCACGTGCAACTGCTTGACCACGCCGTCTTCGGCATACAGCGCGAAGCGCTTGCTGCGCGTGCCCATGCCATACGCGCTGGCGTCCATCTCCAGCCCCAGCGCGCGGGTGAAGTCGCCGTTGCCGTCGGCCAGCATCAGCAATCCCTCCGGCACGTTCTGGCTCTGGCCCCAGGCCTGCATCACGAACGGATCGTTGACCGACACGCAGGCCACGTCGACGCCTTTGGCGCGGAAGTCCTCGAAGCGTTCGACGAACCCGGGCAGGTGGCGTTCCGAACAGGTGGGAGTGAAGGCGCCGGGCACCGCGAAGAGCACCACCCTCTTGCCGTCGAACAGGCTGCGCGTGTCGACGATTTCCACGCCGTCGCCGATCTTGTTGAGGGTGGTTTCGGGCAGCCTGTCGCCGGCCTGGATGGTCATCTACGCACTCCTGGAGAGGAAAGGGAAAAACGCGGTGAGGGGGAGTCTATGGGGACGAGGGTAAGGCCGCGTCAAGGGGTTGAAACCGTGATCGCAGTGGCCATCTAGCCGGCATCGCGGCCGCATCGCGCCGCCCCCGAACAGGACCACCACATGAGCACCCAGCGCCATCGCCACCGGCCCAGCGTCCACAGGGCTTTCCAACAGCACGCCTTCGGCCGGTTCTTCGATGCCGGCGAATCCGACCAGTCCGGCCAGGCGGGTACTGCCGCCATCGCATGGGCGCCGCGCGTCGACATCAAGGAGGAGGAGGGCCGCTTCGTGATCTACGCCGACCTGCCCGGTGTAGACCCGCAGGCGATCGAAGTGCAGATGCACGAGGGCATCCTCTCGATCCGGGGCGAACGCGCCGGCACCGGCAGCGATGGGGCGGGGCGCTATGCGCACGCCGAACGCCGCCACGGCCGCTTCCACAGGCAGTTCGCGCTGCCCGACGGCGCCGACGCCGGGGGCATCGTCGCCCGCAGCCACAACGGCGTGCTGGAAGTCGCGATCCCGAAGAAGCCGGCCACCGTTTCGCGGCGCATTCCGGTGGCCGCGGCCTCCGCCCCCGGGGCTGACGCAAACGTGCACGCGGCCGCTTGAAAGCCGGCCGCGAGCACCTATGTGGGGCGTGACGGCGCAGCCGTCGAACCCTTTCTCAACACAAACCGAATGGAGGTGAATGCGATGAACATTGTCCGTTACCGCCAATGGCCGGGACAGGCGTCGCTCCAGAACGAAATCCGGCAGGCGTTCGATCGCCTGTTCGAAGGCGGTCCGTTCGACCAGACCGGCGCCGACGACAGTTCGGTCGTGACCAGCCAGTGGGTGCCGAGCGTCGACGTACGCGAGGAGAACGACCGCTTCGTCCTGTATGCCGATCTGCCGGGCATCGATCCTCAGGACATCGAGGTCTCGATGGACAAGGGCATGCTCACGATCAAGGGCGAGCGCAGCAGCGAAACTTCGAGCGAAACCGAACGCTTCTCGCGCGTCGAGCGCCGTTACGGCAGTTTCCACCGCCGCTTCGCGCTGCCGGACAGCGCAGATCCGGAAGGCATCCGGGCGAGCGGCCGGCACGGCGTGCTGGAGATCACCATTCCGAAGCGTCCGGAGTCGGCCCCGCGCCGGATCCAGGTAGGGCGCTTCGAGGACCAGCCAGGACAATCGGCCAGCGGGTCGGGGACGACTTCCCACTGATCGATCCGCGGCCGGAGCAGTCCCACCGGACAACGCGTTAATCTCGTGCCCACGGAGGCTCACCGCTTCCGTGGGCATCGGGTGAACGGCAACCGGACAGCGCATGCAATTCAAGGACTACTACCAGATCCTCGGGATCGAGCCGGGTGCGGGCGAGGGTGAGATCAAGACCGCCTATCGCCGGCTGGCGCGCAAATACCACCCGGACGTCAGCAAGGAGGCCGGTGCCGAGGAACGCTTCAAGGCGGTCAACGAGGCCTACGAGGCGCTGCGCGATCCCGAGAAGCGCGCCGCCTACGACCAGCTGCGCTCGCGCGGCTACCGGCCCGGCGACGAGGTGCATCCGCCGCAGGGCGGTTTCCAGGGCCAGGCCGACGGCTTCGATTTCGAGGAAATCTTTGCCGGCGGCGGCGCGGGCGGCGGGTTCAGCGACTTCTTCGAGGAACTGTTCGGTCGGCGTCGCGGCGGGGCCGGTCCATCGGCTCCCGGCCGCGGCCCGCAGCCGCGCGGGGATACGCGCGCCAAGCTGTCGGTGCCGCTGGATGCGGTCTACCACGGCAGCAGCGTGCGCATCGGCATCAACGGCAAGTCGCTGGATGTGCGCATTCCGAAAGGCATCCGGCCTGGGCAGGTCATCCGCCTGGCCGGCCAGGGCGGCTCGGGCCGCGCCGACGGGCATCCCGGGGCGCGTGGCGACCTGTTGCTGGAGATCGAGTACGCAGCGCATCCGCAGTTCGAGGTCGACGGGCGCAACATCATCCACATGCTGCCGGTCGCCCCGTGGGAGGCGGCACTGGGCGCAACCGTCAGCGTGCCCACGCTCGGCGGTCCGGTGGAGCTGAAAATTCCGGCCGATTCGGAAGCCGGACGCAAGCTGCGCCTGCGCGGTCGCGGCCTTCCCGGTAGCGCTTCGGCCGCGGCGGGCGACCAGATCGTCGAGTTGGAGGTGCTGGCGCCGAAGGCCAACAGCGAATCCGAGCGCCAGGCCTATCGCACCCTGCAGCAGGCCTTCGGCGACGACTGGCGGCGCGCCTGACCTTGCTCCGTCACGCCGCTGGCGTGGGTGCCGGATCCAGCACCTTGGCGATCATCTCGGCCAGTTCGCTCTCGCTGAAAGGCTTGCTCAGATAGGCCCTGGCCCCCTGACGCATGCCCCAGACGCGATCGGTTTCCTGGTCCTTGGTGGTGACCATGATGACCGGGATGTGCCGGGTGGCGGCGTCGCGGGTGATGGCGCGCGTGGCCTGGAATCCGTTGAGGTTGGGCATCACCACGTCCATCAGCACCAGATCGGGCTGTTCGCTGCGCGCCTTGTCCACGCCTTCGGCGCCGTCTTCGGCGGTGATCGCCTCGTGCCCAAGTTTTTCGACGATGCGGCGGATGCCCATCAGCTGCGACGGCGAATCGTCGACGATCAGGATGCGTGCCATGAGCTTTCCCCGGGTTCCGGGTCGATTCTAGCGGGCGCGGTGGTCGCCGCAAGCGCGCCGGTCACAGCCGGACGATCGTGCGCCCCAGCGATCCGCCCGCGAGCATGTTGGCGAAAACCTCCGGCAGCTGCTCCAGCGTCGCCTCGCGGGTGCAGATTCGGTCCAGGTGGCGCGGTTTCCAGTCCGTGGCCAGGCGCTGCCAGATTTCGCCGCGGATATCCCGCGCGGTGCCGGCCGAGGCCACGCCCAGCAGCGACACGCCGCGGATGATGAAAGGCATGACCGTCGTAGCCAGGTCGTGCGACGCTGCGAGCCCGGCGCTGGCGACGTTGCCGTAGGGCGCGGTCTGTGCCAACAGGCTTGCGAGCATCGGCCCGCCCACGTTGTCCAGCCCGCCGCCGAAGCGAACGCTCTCCATCGGCCGCGCAGGCTGCAGCGCGTCGCGGCCGAGCACCTCGCTTGCGCCGATGGCCCTGAGGTAGGCCGTCTGCGCGGCCTTGCCGCTGATCGCGTGCACTTGGTAGCCGGCGCTGCTGAAGATGTCCACGGCCAGCGATCCGACCCCGCCGCTTGCGCCCGTCACCGCCAGCGGCCCCATCGCCGGCGTCTGCCGGTTCTCGCACATGCGGAACAGGGCCAGTGCGGCAGTGAAACCGGCCGTGCCCAGAATCATGCTTTCGCGCAGGTCCAGGCCCGCGGGCAGGGGAATGACCCACTTGGACTCGAGCCTGGCGTATTGCGCGTAGCCACCGTCGCGGGTCTCGCTCAGGCCCGACCCGGTCACCAGCACCGGATCTCCTTCGCGAAAGCTCGCGTCGGTCGATGCCACCACATGCCCGGCCACGTCGATGCCGCCGACCAGCGGGAACCAGCGCAGGATCTTCCCCTGGCCGGTGCCGGCCAGCGCGTCCTTGAAATTGACCGCGGAATACACGGCCTTGATGACGACTTCGCCGGGATTGAGATCGTCCAACGAAACCCGCTCGATGCCGCTGCGGTAGCCGTCAGCGTCGTTATGGATGCGGAAGGCGTTGAAGGTGGTGGGTATGGTCATGGGCGTGTCCGGGTTGCGAGCAGGCTCAGCGCAATTCCCTGCGCCGCTTCTCGTCGAGCCATTTGTCCGCTTGCGCGGGCGTGTAGGCGCGCATCCAGGCGAACAACGCATCGATGTCCTCGCCGTGCCACAGGTCGCGCCGCTGCTCGGCATGCAGGAAGCGTTCGGCGACCATGTGGTCCAGCATCGCGATCAGCGGCTCGTAGTAGCCGTCGACATCGAGGAAGGCGCAGGGCTTGTCGCCCAGGCCGAGCTGGCGCCAGGTCAGCATCTCGAACATCTCGTCCAGCGTACCGAAGCCGCCGGGCAGTGCGACGAAGGCATCCGACAGGTCGAACATGCGCGCCTTGCGTTCGTGCATCGAGCCGACGACCTCCAGCCGGGTGACGCCGCGATGCGCGACTTCCCAGTCGACCAGCTGCTTCGGGATCACGCCGATGACTTCGCCGCCGGCCTGCAGTACCGCATCGGCCACTACGCCCATCAGGCCGACGTTGCCGCCGCCGTAGACCAGGCTCAGGCCCTGCTTTGCGATCCGGTCGCCCAGGGCCATCGCACGTTCGGCGTAGGCCGGCCTTGCCCCGGTGTTGGAGCCGCAGTAGACACAGATCGAGCGTAGGGGCATCACGTGGCTTCCAGAAGCACGATGCCGGACATGCGGCGCATCGCCGCGCGCCTGGCTTTGGGTTGCAGGCGGTCGAGGAGTTTCCACAGCCAGATTCGCGGCATTGTCCGGTCGAGGCGCAGCGCCTCGTCCCAGCTGGAGCGGAATTCCGCTTCCCGCCAGCCATACGGTGCGAAGAAGGCAGTACCCTCGGCCGGGCCGAAGCGGAAGGGCGCGCGGCCTTCGCGCAGCTTCGGCGACCAGGAGCGTTCCAGGAACTTGAGCAGCATCGGCGAGGCGAGGTCGGACAGCCACCAGCGGGCCCGGGCGATCTGGTGCAGATCGCGGGCGAGCGCTGCGACATCCTTAGCTTCTAGGTAGATCAGCAGACCTTCGGTGAGCACCAGGACAGGACCCCGGCTGGCGGCGTGCGCGAAGACTTCACGGCGGGCCTGGGCATCGCGCATGTCGGCGGCGATGAACTCCAATTCGCAGCGCGGTTGCTCACCCGCCATCTGTGTCCGGAAGTAGTCGACCATGTCCGGCAGGTCGACGTGCAGCCAACGCAGGCTTTCCGGCAGTTCCAGGCGATAGGGGCGGGCATCCAGGCCTGCCGCCAGGTTCAACACCGTCGCCGCGCCCTGGCCGATGCAGCGTGTGACGATCTCGTCCATCACGGCGGTGCGCACCACCATCGGCCAGCTCATGGCCGCGCCCCTGGGCATCGCATCGACGATGGCCTGGCCGCGTTCGCCGCCCAGACGTCGGGCGTACGGGTCGTGGAAGATCGCGTCGGCGCGTTCGCTCTCCATCGCGCGATAGATCGCGACCCACAGCGCCGTGTCGGAGACGTTACGGATGGGATTTGAGCTGTCCATCTGTGAACTCCCCGGGCGAAAAATAAATGCGCTCTACGACGACGCGGATCGTTCGTTCGGTGCCTGGCCTAGCCCCTGAGCCAGGGGCGGTTCGCGCCGAATGCACGAAAGGGCGGGTATGGAATGCACGCTTCGGGGCCCATGATTCGCACAACGAATCATGGGGGCAAGGCGAACCTCAGTTCGCCTTGTGGATCGCGCGCTTGTCCACCGCCATCGCGGCATCGTGCACGGCCTCGGACAGGCTCGGGTGCGCATGCACGATGCGGGCCAGATCGTCGGCCGCGCCGCTGAACTCCATCGTCAGTACACCTTCGTGCACCAGCTCGGAAACGTTGGCGCCGACCAGGTGCATGCCGAGGACGCGGTCAGTTTCCGCGTGCGCCAGGACCTTCACGAAGCCGGCCGGCTCGGCCATCGCCACGGCACGGCCGACCGCGGCGAACGGGAAGCTGCCGGCCTTGTACGGGATGCCGTCGGCCTTGAGCTGCTCCTCGGTCTTGCCGACCCAGGCGATCTCCGGCTCGGTGTAGATCACCCAGGGGATGGTGTCGTAATTGACATGGCCGGGCAGGCCGGCGATCAGCTCGGCGACCATGATCCCTTCCTCGAAGCCCTTGTGCGCCAGCATCGGGCCGCGCACGCAGTCGCCCACCGCCCAGACGCCATCGACGCCGGTGTGGCAGTGCTCGTCGACTTCGATCACGCCGCGCTGGTCGAGCTTCACGCCGACGCCGTCGGCGAGCAGGCCCTTTGACGCGGCGCGACGGCCGACCGCGACCAGCAGCTTGTCGACCACGATGGTCTGCTCGCCGGAGCCATCGCTATAGGTGACGTGCACTTCCTCGGCCTTGCCCTTCTTCGCGCCCTTGACAGGCACGACCTCGGCCTTGCTGACCTTGGCGCCGAGCCGGATGTCCAGGCCTTGCTTCTTGAATTCCCGGGCCGCGGTCTTCGCCGCTTCCTTGTCGGCGGTGGCCAGGAAGTCGGGCAGGGCTTCAAGCACGGTGACCTGCGATCCGAGGCGGTTCCAGACGCTGCCCAGCTCCAGTCCGATCACCCCCGCGCCGATCACGCCCAGGCGCTTGGGCACCTCGGTGAAATCGAGCGCACCGACATTGTCGACGATGTGCTCGCCAAACTCTGCAAAAGGCAGTTCGATCGAGTCCGAACCGGCGGCCAGCACGACATTCGTGCCCTTGAGCTCGACCTCGCTGCCGTCGTGTTGCTTCACTTTGACGATGTTGCCCGGTTGCAGCACGCCATAACCGTAGAACGCCGTCACCTTGTTCGCCTTGAACAGCATCGCGATGCCGCCGGTGAACTGCTTCACGATCTTGTCCTTGCGGCCGATCATGGTGCCGACGTCGATCTTCGCGTCCTTGGTCGTAATGCCGTGCTCGCCGAAGATGTGGCCGAGGTTCCAGAACTGGCGCGAGGAATCGAGCAGCGCTTTGGACGGGATGCAGCCGACGCGCAGGCAGGTGCCGCCGAGCGCCGGCTTGCCGTCCTTACCCAGCGCGGCGTCGATGCAGGCGGTCTTCATGCCCAGCTGCGCGGCGCGGATCGCGGCGTGGTAGCCGGCCGGGCCGGCGCCGATGACGATGACGTCGAATTGCTGTTGCTCGCTCATTGCACGGTTTCCTGCTGTTTCCTTCTCCCTCCGGGAGAAGGTGGCGCGTAGCGCCGGATGAGGGTTCGGCGAAGCGACGATCTCGAGCCGACGAATGAAGCAGGGATCTTGAGGATGCGTCGCTTCGCCGTACCCTCACCCCAACCCCTCTCCCGGTGGGAGAAGGGCTCAGGGATTCACATCCCCAGCAGCATCCGGCTCGGGTTCTCGAGCTGGTTCTTGATGTCCACCAGGAACAGCACCGCATCCTTGCCGTCGATGATGCGATGGTCGTACGACAGAGCGATGTACATCATCGGCGCGGCGACCACTGCCCCGCCTTCGACGATGGCGCGTTCCTTGATCGCGTGCATGCCCAGGATCGCGCTCTGCGGCGGATTCACGATCGGGGTCGACATCAGCGAGCCGAAGGTGCCGCCGTTGGTGATGGTGAAGGTGCCGCCCTGCAGGTCCTCGAGCTTGAGCCCGCCCTCGCGCGCGGCCTTGGCGTAGGCGCCGATCGCCCTCTCGATCTCGGCGAAGCCCATGCGCTCAACGTTGCGCAGCACCGGCGTCACCAGCCCCTTGTCGGTGCTGACCGCGATGCTGATGTCGGCGTAGCCGTGGTAGATGATGTCCTCGCCGTCGACCGAGGCGTTGACCACCGGGTACTTCTGCAAGGCGTTGGCGGCGGCTTTGGCGAAGAAGCTCATGAAGCCGAGCTTGACGCCGTTGTCCTTTTCGAACTGCTCGCCCAGCTCCTTGCGCATGGCCATGACTTTGCCCAGGTTGACCTCGTTGAACGAGGTCAGCATGGCGATCGAGTTCTTCGACTGCATCAGGCGCTCGGCGATGCGCTTGCGGATCCGGGTCATCGGCACGCGTTCTTCAGGACGGGCACCACCGCCGACACCGGCGGTTTTGCCGCTGGCGTAGTTGACGATGTCTTCCTTGGTCACCGCGCCGCGGCGGCCAGTGCCCGCGACCTGGGCCGGGTCGACGCCCTCCTTGGTCGCGGTGAACTTGGCGCCCGGCGGCAGATCGCTGGCGGCGGCCGGCGCGGGCCTGGTCGAAGCAGGGGCGGCGGCCTCCGCCTTGGCGGCTGTCGGCTTGGCCTGCACTTCCTGCGCGCCCGCGGCGGGACCCTGTTCGGCCTTGGCGGCGGCATCGGCCTTGGGCGCCTCGGACTTCGACGCATCCGCAGCGGCGGTCGCGCCTTCCTCGATCACCGCGATGACCTGTTGGCTGGTGACGGTGGCGCCGGCCTCGAACTTGATTTCCTTGAGCACGCCGTCGACCGTCGAAGGCACTTCCAGCACGACCTTGTCGGTTTCCAGGTCCACCAGGTTTTCGTCGCGCTTGACCGCGTCGCCGACCTGCTTGTGCCAGGCGGCGATGGTGGCGTCGGAAACCGACTCGGGGAGGACGGGGACTTTGATTTCGGTGGCCATGGGGGCGTCCTGGAAGATCGATTCGGGAGATGCGGAATTGGGCGAAGGCTTATTCGGCGACGAACTGCTTGCCGTTGAGCGGGTTGACCAGTGCGTCGGCCACCAGTTGCTGCTGTTCGGCGACGTGGTCGCTGAAATGGCCGACAGCCGGCGCCGGCGAACGCGCACGGCCGCTGTAGTGCAGCGCCTGCTTCGACTGCAGACAGGCCTGCAGATGGTGCTGGATCTGGTACCAGGCGCCCTGGTTCTGCGGCTCTTCCTGGCACCAGACCACGTCGGTCGCTTTGGCGTAGCGCCCGAGTTCGGCAGCGAGTTCCTTGCGCGGGAACGGATACAGCTGTTCCACGCGCAGGATCGCAACGTCCTTGAGCTGACGCTTCTGCGCTTCTTCCAGCAGGTCGTAATAGACCTTGCCGGAACACAGCACCACGCGCTTGACCGTCTTGGCGTCGGCGCCGGCATCGGGAATCAGCAGCTGGAAGCTGCCGTTGGCCAGCTCGTCCAGCGAGGACACGGCCAGCTTGTGGCGCAGCAGCGATTTGGGCGTCATGACCACCAGCGGCTTGCGGGTGGCCATGCGCATCTGCCGGCGGATCATGTGGAAGGCCTGCGCCGGTGTGGTCGGCACGCAAACCAGCATGTTCTCCAGCGCGCACAGCTGCAGGAAGCGCTCCAGCCGGGCGGAACTGTGTTCGGGGCCCTGGCCTTCGTAGCCGTGCGGCAACAGCAGCACCAGGCCGCATAGGCGGTTCCACTTGGCTTCGCCCGAGCTGATGAACTGGTCGATCACCACCTGCGCGCCATTGGCGAAATCGCCGAACTGCGCTTCCCAGATGTCGAGCGTGGACGGATCAGCGGTGGAGAAGCCGTATTCGAACGCCATCACCGCCTCTTCGCTAAGCAGCGAATCGATGATGGTCGCGTCCTCTGGGTTCTTCACCAGTTCGCGCAGCGGCAGGTAATACCGGTCGGTCTTCTGGTCGTGCAGGACCGCATGGCGGTGGAAGAAGGTGCCACGGCCGCTGTCCTGGCCGACCAGGCGCAGCTTGCCGCCTTCGTCGAGCAGGGTGGCGTAGGCCAGGTTCTCGGCGAAGCCCCAATCGCCCGGCAGCTCGCCGGCTGCCATCTTGCGCCGGTCGTCGTAGATCTTGGCCACGCGCGGATGCAGCACAATTTCGGCCGGAATGGTGTTGATCGCATTGGCCAGGGCATCGAGCTTGCCGCGAGCGACCCGGGTATCGACCGGATCGGAGAGCTTGCCCGACAGGTACTTCGACCAGTCGATGGTGAACTCGTCGGGCTTGACCGTGGCGACTTCGGTGGTGACTTCGCCCGCATCGAGCTTGTCGCGGTAGCCGTCGACCACGGCCTGCGCTTCCCCGTCCTTCAGCGTATTCGCAGCGACCAGCCGGTCTGCGTAGAGCTCGCGCGGGGTCTTGTGCGCGCGGATGGTCTGGTACATCAGCGGCTGGGTCGCGGCCGGTTCGTCGGCCTCGTTATGGCCGTGGCGGCGATAGCAGACCAGGTCGATCACCACGTCCTTGCCGAAGCGCTGGCGGAAGTCGAAGGCCAGTTCGGCGCAGAACACCACCGCCTCTGGGTCATCGCCGTTCACGTGCAGCACCGGCGCGCCGACCATCTTGGCCACGTCGGTGCAGTACAGGGTGCTGCGCGCGTCCTGGCGGTCGCTGGTGGTGAAGCCGACCTGGTTGTTGATCACGATGTGCACGGTGCCGCCGACCGCGAAGCCGCGCGCCTGCGACATCTGGAACAGTTCCATCACCACGCCCTGGCCGGCGAAGGCGGCGTCGCCGTGCAGCAGCACCGGCAGCACCAGCCTGCGCGCCTTGTCGCCGCGGCGCTGCTGGCGCGAGCGCACGCTGCCCGCGACGACCGGGTCGACGATTTCCAGATGCGAGGGGTTGAAGGCGAGCGCGAGATGGACCGGGCCGCCCGGGGTCTGGACGTCGGCGGAGAAGCCCATGTGGTACTTCACATCGCCGGTATGCGCGCGATCGTCGTTGCTGTGCTCGAACTTGCCCTCGAACTCGTCGAACAGCTTGCGCGGCGACTTGCCCAGGGTATTGATCAGCACGTTGAGGCGGCCGCGGTGGGCCATGCCGATCACGATGTCCTTGACGCCGTCGCTGCCGGCGCGGCGTACCAGATTGTCGAGCAGCGGGATCAGGGCGTCGCCGCCTTCCAGCGAGAAGCGCTTCTGGCCGACGTACTTGGTGTGCAGGTAGCGCTCCAGGCCCTCGGCCGCGGTCAGGCGTTCGAGGATCCGTCGCCTGTCCTCATCCGTACGCCCGAAATCCCCGCCGGCGGCTTCGAGCCGCTCGTACATCCAGCGCCGCTGTTCGGCGTCGGAAATGTGCATGAACTCGGCGCCGATCGAGCCGGTGTAGGTGGCCTTGAGCAGGGCGAGCAGGTCGCGCAGCTTCATCCGCTCGCGTCCGGCCACCCCCCCGGTGCTGAACTCGCCGTCCAGGTCGCCTTCGGACAGCCGGTGAAAACCCAGCGCCAGGTCGGGCGCCTCGGATTCGGCCAGCATCCCGAGCGGGTCGAGCTTCGCAGCCAGGTGTCCGCGCGAACGGTAGGCGGTGATCAGCTTGCCGACACCACGCTCGCGCTCGTCGCCGGGTCCCGTCTGGACGGCTGCGATGCCAGCGCCCTTCGTCGCGGCACGACCGGCGGCGGCCACGGCGTCGATGACCGCCGAATGCGGTACGTCGCCCGCCTCACGACCCTTGAAACCGTCGAAATAGCTCTTCCATTTCGGCCCGACGCTGTCGGGATTGACCAGGTACTGCTCGTACAGGTCCTCGATGTAGGCGGCGTTGGCGCCGAGTTGCGAGGATTGGGAGAACTGCTGCAGGAGGTTGTCCACTTTGCGGCTTGGTCGGCGTGCGGCGGGGAGGCGGTCGAATGCAAGTAGTTGATTCGACGGGATTATTGCGGTCGCGCAAACGACGACGCGCAAGGTTCGAAATTATACCCGGAGGCCTTGTCGCAGCGCATCATTGTTGTGATGTACGTGCGGCCGTCGTGGCGCTGGCGCAAGTCCGGGCGCCCGGTCGGCCTGCAGATCGATGGGCGAGCGGCTACAGGCCCAGCGCGCGCAGTTCGGAACAGGGACGTGCACGCTCCCAGACACGGCCGAATTCCTCGCGCAGCTGACGCGCACGGCCGGGCGCATCCAGATCGGCCTCGCCGTCGAAGCGGTGGCCAAGGCCGCGGAAGTAGTAGCCGCCGCCATCGTTGGCGACGAAGGCCGAGGCGTACGCGCGGTCGACGGGATCGTCCACCTCGCGCAGCAGCACCACGCTGGACAGGCGCTGGGCCAGGCCGAGCAGGGGTGCATGCGCGCGCTGGGGCGTGGCGGCGTCCTGCAGCAGGATCCGCACTTCGATCCCACCGCCGCGCGTTGCAAGGCTGCGCAAGGCCTCGACCACCTCGATCGCGTCGAACAGCCCGGGATCCAGGGCCCGGGTGTAGATGCATAGCCGCCGGTGCGCCCGATGGGCCAGGGCTGTGACGATGGCCACCGCCGCGTCGCGGGTTGCGATGGCGCTGGCGCCGTCCAGCTTGCGGCGCATTGGCTGGTGTTCGATCCCGGCTTCCATGAAACGCGCGCCCACCGGCAGGTATCCAAGGCGGCTGTAGAACGTGATCGCCGACGCCTGCGCGTTGAGGCTGAGCTCGAGCCAGCCGCGTTCGCGCGCGAGTCCGGTCAGCGCCTCGAGCATGGCCTCGCCGACACCACGGCCTCGCCACGCCGCGAGTACCGCCATGCGACCGATCCGCGGCGCCGGATCCAGCGATGCTGTCATGGCTTCGGCATCGGCTTCATCGCCGCTGCCCACCGCGACGAACGGCGGGACCAAGCGGGCGGCGCCGATCGGGATGCCCTCGACATCGCGGGCCAGGACGTGCAGGCAGGCGGGATCGGCGCGATCGCGTTCGAGTTCGGGAGGCACCGCCTGTTCGCGCACGAACACCGCCTCGCGTACCGCATGCAGGTCTGGGCCCGCGCTCGCGTAGTCCACGGCTTCGACGCTGAAATCGCGCATGCCCCCACTGTAGGAGCGCCTCTCAGGCGCGACAAGTGGATCAAATCCGGTTGCGTCCGGGGAGGCGCAGCTACAGGTCCAGTCGGCGCTCAGTCGGCTTCGGGCAGCACCAGGGCGTAGTGGCCTTCGCCCAGCAGCGCCTGGACCACGTCGCAGCCGGCATCCGACAGCGCGACGTACGTGTCGCGGTCCAGCGAATCGGCAGCGGCGATCCGCTGCGCGTCGCGCACCGGCAGCGCGAAATCCTGTCCGGCGGCGTACAGGCGCGCCTGCTTGCCGCTGCGTCGCCAGGCCATCCGCGTCCATGGGTGCCGATGCAGGACGGCCCCTTGCTGCAGGTCCCATTCGATTTCGATGCGCGAACGCGTCTCCTGCGGCGGCGCGGCCTCGCCTGCGCTCCGGTAGAGGGTGATGAACCGGCCGAACCAGTCGCCCAGGCGCTCGGGGTCGTTCATGCGCAACACATTCAGGGCTTCGATCGCGCGCTCCATCGCCGCGGCATCGATCTCGTTCGTGTCCTTTGGCGGCGCGAGGTCAGGATCGCGATAGCGCTGCGCCTCGTCGGCCTCGCCGGCCAACGTGTCCACGAAATCGCCCAGCAATTCCGCCGCGCTCGGCGCCCGCATGCCGATGGAATAGGTGAGGCAGGCGTCCTCGGCCACGCCGTGATGCGGCACGCCAGGCGGCAGGTACAGCATGTCGCCCGGGCCGAGCACCCATTCGTGGTCGGGAGTAAAGCGCTGCAGCAGCCTGAGCTCCACGTCGAGGCGGAAATGCACCGGCGGTGCGATTCCAGTCGTTGCTGCACGGTTGTCGATCTGCCAACGGCGATGCCCCAGGCCCTGCAGCAGGAACACGTCGTACTGGTCGACATGGGCCCCCACCGATCCGCCCGGTGCGGCGAAGCTGATCATGACGTCGTCGATGCGCCAGCGCGGCAGGAAGTCGAAGCGGTCGAGCAAGGCGCGCACGTCGGCATCCCATTTGTCCACGTCCTGCACCAGCAGGGTCCAGTCGTGGTGCGGCATGGCCGGGAACATTTCCTCCGGGAACGGCCCGTGTCGCAGCATCCATTTGTCGTGTTCGGGCTCGTGGGCCACGATCCGCGCCAGCACGCCGTCCTCGCAGGCCAGCCCTGCCAGGTCTTCCGGGGAGAGCGGGGATTCAAAGCCCGGGAAAGCGTTGCGGATCAGCAACGGTCGCTTCTGCCAGTACTCGCGCAGGAAATCCGCCGCTGGCATGCCGAGCGGCGATGCATGGGATCCCTGGACTTCGATCGGCACGTCGACGCGGGAGGCGTGCGATGGGCCTTCCCGATCCGCCGACCCGACCGTTTTTCCCGCACGCGGCCCCACGCTGGCGGAGCGTCTGCTCATGTCGCGATGGCGTCGTAACCGACGTCGCTGAATTCGATCAGGCACCAGCCGTGGCCGAACGGATCCGCCAGTTGCACGATGCGCCCCCAGCCTGCTTCGCGGGTGGCGCCTTCCTGCAGCGCGCCCGCGGCGATCGCGCGGGCAAGGGCGTCGTCCAGGTCTTCGACCACCACGTCGCCGTGCACCGGCGTCCAGTGGCGGGCGTAGTCGCGCTGCGCGTCCGCGGCACCGGTCGAACCGGCGGGCTTGTGCAGCAGGTAGACCGGCGCGGTGCCGCCGAGCAGTTCGACCGCATCGTCGCCGAAGCGGCGGCCCACCGTCAGCGCGAAGGCGGCGCAGTAGAACGTTTCCGCCGTGGCGATGTCGGGTACGTCGATGTTGAGCAGCAGCTGCATGGCGTGCTCAGATGCCGCCCGCCAGCCGCCCGGCCAGGCCGGTGTAGCTGCCTGGCGTCATGTCGAGCAGGCGCTGTTTCGCATCGGCCGGCAGATCCAGCGAGCCGATGAACGCGCGCATCGATGCCTCGTCGATGCCTTGCCCGCGGGTCAGAGCCTTGAGCTGCTCGTACGGGCTGGGCAGGCCATAACGGCGCATCACCGTCTGCACCGCCTCGGCCAGCACTTCCCAGCTGGCGTCGAGGTCGGCGGCCAGGCGCTCGGGGTTGACGCTGAGCTTGTCCAGGCCGCGCATCAATGCATCGAAGCCGATCAGCGCATGGCCGAACGCGGTGCCGAGCGCGCGCAACACGGTGGAGTCGGTGAGATCGCGCTGCCAGCGGCTGACCGGCAGCTTGGCGGCGAAATGTTCGAACAGCGCATTGCCGACGCCGAAATTGCCTTCCGCGTTCTCGAAATCTATCGGGTTGACCTTGTGCGGCATGGTCGAGCTGCCGACTTCGCCGGCCTTGACCGCCTGCCTGAAATAGCCGAGCGAAATGTAGCCCCAGACGTCGCGGCACAGGTCGATGCAGATCGTGGAGATGCGTTTCATCGCGTCGCAGGTCTCGGCGATGCCGTCGTGCGGTTCGATCTGGGTGGTGTACGGCTGCCAGGACAGGCCCAGCGATTCGACAAATCGCCGTGAAAATGCCGGCCAGTCGATTTCCGGATAAGCGGCGACGTGTGCGTTGTAGTTGCCGACAGCGCCGTTGATTTTGCCCGGCATCGGCAGCCTGGCCAGCACCTCGCGCTGTCGTGCCAGGCGCGCGACGACGTTCGCCAGCTCCTTGCCGACGGTGGTCGGCGAGGCCGTCTGACCATGGGTGCGGGCCAGCATCGGCAGATCCGCGTGCGCATGCGCCATCTCGCGCAGTTTCGCGACCAAGCCGTCGATCGCGGGCAGCAGCACGTCCGCGCGCGCCCGCGCCAGCATCAGCGCGTAGCTGAGGTTGTTGATGTCCTCGCTGGTGCAGGCGAAATGCACGAATTCCAGCGACGGGCCGAGTTCGGCATCGTCGGCCAGGCGTTCCTTGATGAAGTATTCGACCGCCTTGACGTCATGGTTGGTGGTGCGTTCGATCGCCTTCACGCGCGCCGCGTCGGCGACCGAGAAGGTCCCGGCCAACTCGCGCAGCCGCGCTGCCTGCGCACCGGTGAGCGACGCGAGCTCGGCGATTCCGGCCTCGTCCGCCAGCGCCAGCAGCCATTCGATCTCCACGCGTACGCGCGCGGCGATCAGCCCGTATTCGGAGAAGATCGGACGCAGCGCGTCGACCTTGCCCGCATAACGGCCATCGAGCGGGGACAGGGCGAGCAGCTGGGTTTCGATATCGGCGGGCATGGCAGGGATTGCGGGGCGGAAGCGGCAATTCTACCGGCGTATGCTGGCGTGGTCGTCCTCCAGGAAGCGTATCGATGGCGCAGCGCAAGCCCCGATCTTCCAAGGCCCGGTCTTCCCAGGCCAGCTCGTCCCGAATTCCCGACGACAGGATCGAGCACGACAGCATGGGCGAACTGCGGGTGCCCGGCGACGCGCTGTGGGGCGCGCAGACCCAGCGTGCGGTGCAGAACTTCCCCATTTCCGGGCGCCCGATGCCGCGCGGCTTCATCCGGGCGCTGGGCCTGGTCAAGGCCGCGGCGGCACAGGTCAACGCGCAGCTCGGCCATCTGCCGAAAGGCCGCGCCGCATCCATCCGCGCCGCTGCCCTGGAAGTGGCCGAAGGTCGCCACGACGCACAGTTCCCGATCGACATCTACCAGACCGGTTCGGGCACCTCGAGCAACATGAACGCCAACGAGGTCATCGCGGCGCTGGCTTCGCGTCTGGCCAAAGGGGTGCATCCCAACGATCACGTCAACATGGGCCAGAGTTCCAACGACGTGGTGCCCACCGCGATCCGGGTATCGGCGCAATTGGGCGTGCTCGAGGACCTGGCACCCGCGCTGCGGCACCTGCGCAGGACGATCGACCGTCGCGCCCGCGGATTCACCCGCGCGGTCAAGACCGGCCGCACTCATCTGATGGATGCGATGCCGTTGACCTTTGCGCAGGAACTGGGTGCGTGGTCGTCGCAACTGGTCTCGGCGGAGGCCCGTTTCTCCGACACCCTCAAGCGCGTGCGACGCCTGCCGATCGGCGGGACCGCCATCGGCACCGGCATCAATGCCGACCGGCGATTCGGAAATGCGATGTCGAAAGCGCTCACCACCCTGACCAAAACCCGGTTCGAGTCCGCCGCCGACAAGTTCGAGGGCCTGGCCGCGCAGGATGATCTGGTCGAACTGTCGGGGCAGTTGAACGCGCTCGCAGTGGCGTTGATGAAGATCGCGAACGACCTGCGCTGGATGAACTCAGGGCCGCTGGCAGGTCTGGGCGAGATCGAGCTGCCGGCGTTGCAGCCCGGCAGCTCGATCATGCCGGGCAAGGTCAATCCGGTCATTCCCGAGGCGACCTGCATGGTCTGTGCCCAGGTCATGGGCCACCACCAGGCCATCTCCATCGCCGGCCAGAGCGGAAATTTCCAGCTCAACGTGATGCTACCGCTGATCGCCGCCAACCTGCTGGATTCGATCGGCCTGCTGTCGAACGTGATGCGCCTGCTGGCGGACTCGGCGATCGCAGGCCTGCGATTGCGCAACGACGTAGTGCTGGCCGCGCTCGATCGAAATCCGATCCTGGTGACGGCGCTCAATCCGGTGATCGGTTACGAGAAGGCTGCGGCCATCGCCAAGCGTGCCTACAAGGAAGCGCGCCCGGTTTTCGACGTGGCGCTCGAGGACAGCGGCCTGACTGCAGCGGAACTGCGCAAGCTGCTCGATCCGGCCGCATTGACCCGCGGCGGCATTCACGGCAAACCGGCGGGCGGCGCGGGGTAGAACTGGCGGCGCTCGACGGCTTGCGGGATCGGTTCGTCGCGGTTACTGCCGGGTTTCGTTCTCGATGGACGCTTCCTCGGCTTCGGCGGCTGCATCCATCCCGGTATCGTCCCTGACCGCGCCGGACCCCTGGGCAGCGGCCTGGATCGACTCGCGTATGCGGGTGCGGATTTCCTCGCGGGTCTGGCGCTGGACCTGTGTGCGCGCCTGCGCGATGTTGGTGTCTTCGTCGTCGTAGCAGTCGTCGATGTCGTCCTGATCCATGGTCGCGTACGGCCTGAATTCCGGCATCTCCGCCGCCAGCGCGGTCTGGGTCTCGAGCATCGCCGGCAGCTGGTCGCACAGCTTCCTCGCGGACAGTTTGATCTGCTCCGCCTCGGCCTCGACCCGCTGTTCCACGTCTTCCGGATTGCCGCTGAAGATCCCCTTGATCGCCTCGGTCGCGGCCTTGACGCCGAGTTCGGCGCCCTGGACGCCAATATCCATGCCGGCCCCGGCGACAGCTTCTATCTGCTTGCGGTACTCCAGCAGCAAGGCGTGCTGTTGCGCATTCGCCTCGATCCTGCGGCCATCGATCAGCAGGTCGCCCTGCGGCGTGATCTCCGCTTTGGGGCGGCCGTCGTTCGGATCCTCGTCGGTGGTGACGGTGATGCCATTGTGGTGGCCGGAGACATGGAAGTCGGTAAGGCTGATGTTCTCGGTCGCCAGCTTGGCGCGCGCCTTGTCCATGGCCTTTTCCACGCTGCGGCCGATCACCGTTTCGGGTACCGGCTTCGCCGCATTGGCCGAGGGTGCCGGTGGTGGCGTGCTGCTGCGTTCGTCGCAGGCGCCGAGCAGGGGCAGGGCGGCGGCGAAGGCGACGATGGCGAATGCTTTCATGGCAGGCTCCGTGAGCTGGTGTGCGTTGTGCTGTCTGCAGGATCGCCGGAAAGCCAGGCCAATGGGTCGTGGACCCGGTAGACGCCAGAATCCGCGGCCAGTTGGCGCAGGTGGTTTCCGTGTCCGGCACCGTAGATGACCAGGATGCGGTCGCCCGGCTCGGTCCGGCGTGCGATGTTGTTGAAGATCATCAGGTTGCGGCCGTACCAGAGCTGCACCCAGTTGGCGCCGATCGGGTCCTGCGGCGTGCCGAGCATCCCGATCCGGTAATAGGCGCGGCCGTTGGCTTCAAGCCAGGTCGGCGAGTTCAGGCGCTCAAGCATGTCCAGCACGGTCCCCTGTTCCAGCGTCCGCTGGTCCTGGGCATTGGTCGCCGCGCCGATGGCGAGATGTTCCTGGTACGTCTGCTGCTGTCCGTGCCGTTCGACCGCCTTGAGATAGTTGATGCTGTCTTCGTCCCTGATCGGCCCCAGGTCATTCCAGTCGACGGCGACAACACCCGCCAGCCGCATGTCGCAGGCGATCCGGAACCCCAGCTGCTCGACTTCGTTGCGGGTCAGCGCGCGAGATCCGCCGCATGACTGGTCGAATCGCTGCTGCAGCTCGCCTTGCTTCGCGGTGTCCACCTCGACCATTACCTTGGTCGGTTTGTAGGCTTCGAGCATGCGGGCCACCTCGCGGATTTCGCCCTGCCGCCGTTCCGAGGTCACATCGTCGGCCTGCATGTTGTGCACGTCCTGGCCCGGGTTGCCCATGTGATAGCTGCCGACGAACAGGAATTCGGCATCGGGAGCGGCCTCCGCAGCAAGGGCCGTGGAGGCTGCCGTGAGCGCGATCGCGGCGAGTATCGTCTGGAGGACTGATCGCATCATTTCGGTTCTGTCTTCCCTGTTCAATTGATGGGTGTCCGGTCGTTTGAAGGTCGCCACTTCCACGGCTCTTCGCTGTCATCCATGGCGAGCCACATTCGTTTCGGATCCGGCCCAACCGTCCCTGGCCGGGCGCAGCAGACGCCATTCACGGCATCCGCTGGTCGCGCTCCCTCACCCCTCGTCGCGCCAGCGGCGCAGGCGGATGGCGGCGAAGATCATGACCGCGGCGGCGGCCACGCCCACCCAGATTTCCGGTCGCAGGAAGGCGGCGTACGCGGTCTGCACCGACAGCATCTGGTCGATGTTTTCCATGCCATCGTTAGAGAACTCCAAGGTGTCGCCGCGGTAGAACAGGTCGCTGCCGGGGACCACGCTGAACAGCAGGCGGCCGAACACGTGCTTCCAGAACCAGCCCGTGTCCAGGTTGAACAATCGCATCAGGTCGAACCAGGAGACGAAGATGCTCGCGAACAGCGGGATCATCACCGCCCACAGGAATGGCTTGCTGCGGGCCCAGGCCGAGCACAGCAGCAGCCAGCCGATCGTCGGCAGCGCCCAGACCGCATACACGGGTAGGGTGGCGGCCAGCTGCGCAGCGAGCTTGAGCGGGCTGGCCGGTCCCCACACCAGCGTGACCGGATTGCCGCCGTGCACCAGGACCACGCCGCTCAAGACCACCAGGAAACCGAACATCGTGATCAGCCCGGCGACGATCGCCAGCAGCGGCGCGACCACCGCGGCACTCGCCACCTTGGACAGCACGGTGTCGCGGTCGGACACTGGCAGCGATTTCCAGAACAGCACGCTGCGATCCTTGCGATCGTCATAGAGCGCGCCCAGGCAGTAGAAGAACACCACGAAGGCGAGCACGATCAGGGGCCAGCTCGTGGCCATGAACAGCGCGAGATCCAGGCCTTTGCCCAGTTCGGCCAGGTCCTTGGGCGACATCTTGTCCGTCATCTGCCCCAGGTCGAGGCCGGCGATCTGGAAGCTGCCGCCGTCGAGATTGACCTCGGCGTGGTCGGGAATCCGGCTTTTGGCCACCTCCCCCACGGCGATACCCATCAGCGCCAGCAGCAGGAAGATGCCTCCGGCCACCAGCGGCGCCCAGAAGAAGCCGCCCTTGTGCTCCCAGAACTCGCGTTGCAGCAGGCGCTTGAACACGTGGGTGCGGTGTGCGGGTGCGAAGGTCGCCCGCGGCGCGCCGTCATCGGGCATGCCGTCGGCCGCGCCCATTTCGTTTCGGATCGTGGCGTTCATGCGTAGGTTCCCTTCATCGTGGCGACGAACAGGTCGGCCAGGCCGGGTGTGCGGGTTTCGCCGTAGGCGGAGAGCTGCGACTGTGGCGGGCCGTCGAACAGCATCACGGTCTTGCCGAAGGGCAGGGCGCGCTCGTCGATCGGCTTGAGCGCGCGCGCGGCATCCAGATGGGCGCCCTCCACCAGGACCTCGGTGAAGCGCTCGCCGACCACTTCCATCGGCGCATCCAGCACTACCTTGCCGTCGCGGATGAACATCACATCGGTGAGGATGTGCTCGACCTCTTCCACCTGGTGGGTGGTGATGAGAATGGTCTTCTGGTCGTCGAAATAGTCCTCCAGCAAACGCTGGTAGAACTGCTTGCGGTAGAGGATGTCCAGTCCCAGGGTCGGTTCGTCCAGCACCAGCAGCTTGGCGTCGATCGCCATCACCAGGGCAAGATGCAGCTGCACGATCATGCCCTTGGACAGTTCGCGTACGCGCATCTGCGGCTTGAGCTGGGTATTGGCCAGGAAGCGGTCGCAGCGGGCGTGGTCGAAGCGCGGATGCACCCCTGCGACGAACTCGATCGCCTCACGCACCCGGATCCAGCGCGGCAGCACCGCCACGTCGGCGATGAAGCAGACATCGTTCATCAGCTCGTCGCGCTGGGTCCGCGGATCGCGGCCGAGGACGTTGAGTTCGCCCTCGAACGGGATCAGGCCGAGGATCGCCTTGAGCGCTGTGGTCTTGCCCGCGCCGTTGGGGCCGATCAGGCCGACGATGCGCCCGGGCTGGATGGTGAACCGGGTCGAATCCAGTGCAAGCTTGTTCTTGTAGGCCTTGCGCAGGCCGCTGGCGGTGACGATGGCGCCGCCGTTCATGGGCATGCTCATTTCGTGCTCCACTTGCTGTTCGGATCCAGAAGTTCGGCCGGGCTCAGGCCCAGGCGCGAGATGCGCTCGAGCACCAGCGGCCATTCCTCGCGCAGGAAGCGTTCGCGCTCGTTGCCGAGCAGCTTCTTCGATGCTTCATCGGTTACGTACATCCCCAGTCCCCTACGTTTTTCGACGAGTGCTTCGTCCGCGAGCTCCTGATAGGCGCGCGAGACGGTGATCGGATTGAGCTGATATTCGGCGGCCACCTGGCGCACGGACGGCAGGGCGTCGCCGGGCTTGAGCACGCCATCGAGCATCATCGCGATGACGCGCTCCTTCAGCTGGCGGTAGATCGGAGCGCCATCGCTCCATTGGATCGCGGTCATGAGGTCAGCTCCGCGCTGCGAACGAGAAATAGGGCATCGCCAGGGTCTGGCGGCTGCGGCGGGTTGGCTTGAGCGGTTTGCGCGGTTCGGCGGCGGCGCCGGCTTCGAGGTCCTTGACCGCCGACTCCACCGTGATTTCGAGGGCATCCCCGGTTGCCTGGACCGCCACCTCGGTCCCGGGCACGGTGGCCGTGGTCGCCTCCACTTGGGTCCGGACTACACCAGCCGGAGCGGAGGGCAGGGGACGGACGGCCATCAGGCCGAACGCCGTGACGGTGGCGACAGCCAACAAGCCCATGAGGCTGTTGTGAAGCTTGTGCCGGGTACGGGCCAGGGCGTTCATGGCGTGTTCCTTGACTGGTGTTGTATTAAACTATAACACCAAAACACAGGCAGTCAAGCGGGGCGGTGAACAATTCCGCCCAACTAAAGTCATACTTGCCTTATAGTTGACTGATACGGGAAGAAATGCATTTTAAATCAATGATTTGCGTCGCATTGATGAGCTTGGCGGCGCTGCCCGCCCTGGCTGGCGAGGCGTTGCTGGATCACGATTTCCGGCCGCTCGCGGGGAAAGCGCCGGTCAATCTGCGCCAGACCTACGCCGGCAACGTGCTGCTGGTGGTCAATACCGCGAGCAAATGCGGCTTCACGCCGCAGTTCGAGGGTCTCGAGGCGCTGCATGCGAAGTACGGTGGCAAGGGATTCGCCGTGCTCGGTTTCCCGTCCGGCGACTTCAAGAGCCAGGAGTTCGAGGACGAGAAACAGATCCAGCAGTTCTGCACGCTCACCTACGGGGTCAAATTCCCGATGTTCGAGAAGGTGCATGTGGTGGGCAAACAGGCCACGCCGCTGTATCGCGATCTCGCCGAGGCCAGCGGACAGGAGCCGCAGTGGAACTTCCACAAGTATCTGATCGGCCGCGACGGACGGTTGATCGCCGGCTACGGCAGCAAGACCGCGCCGGACGATCCCGCGCTGGTGGCCGCAATCGAAGCTGCGCTGCAGGCGCCACATCCGCAGGCACCAGCTCCGGCCCGCTGAGGCGGAGATTGCCGCTGCAACCTGCAGCCGCGAGAATACGCAGCTGATCGCGTCGCCTCGTGCGATGCGCCACACCTTTATGGAGTTGTCGATGAAGTCATACATGCGCGGTCTGGTTGCGCTCGCGATGGGCCTGGCCGCGGCGTTCGGCGCTGCGGCGCAAAGCCCGGCACCGGCTCGACCGGGGGACAAGGCCGAACTCGCCAGCGAACGCGACAAGGTGAGCTACATGGTCGGAATGGATGTCGGGCGTTCGATCGAGCCGGTCAAGGGCGACATCGACCTGACGGCGTTCGAGCGTGCGGTGCGCAACGCGTTCGATGGCGGCAAACCGCTGCTCGACGAGGCCCAGACCCGTCAGGTGGGGCAGGCGCTGATGCAGACGATTGCCGCGCGGCGCGGACAGACGCCGCCCGGTCAGGCGCCCGGCACCCCGGTGGCCGCGCCGGCCAAGGACAAGGTCGGCCTGCTGGTGGGCGCGGACGTCGGACGCTCGCTGGCACCGATCGCCGACGAGATCGATTTCGCGGTCTTCATGCAGGCGCTGCGCTCGACTTTGGCCGGCGGCAAGCCGCTGCTTGGCGACGAGGAGGCCAATGCGACCCGTGCGGCGTTCTCGCAGCGGATCCAGGGCAAGCTGCAGGCCCAGGCCGCGGCGCTGGGCGAGAAGAACAAGGCCGAAGGCACGACGTTCCTGACCGGGAACAAGGCCGTCAAGGGCGTTTTCACCACGCCTTCGGGTCTGCAGTACATGGTGCTGCGCCAGGGCACCGGCCCACGGCCCAAGCCCGGCGACAACGTGCGCGTGAACTATCGCGGCACGCTGCTGGACGGCACCGTGTTCGACAGTTCCTACGATCGCGGCCAGCCGGCGGAATTTCCGCTCGGCGGGGTGATCGCGGGCTGGCAGGAAGGCCTGGCGTTGATGCCCGTCGGCGCGAAGTACCGTTTCTGGATCCCCGGCGAGCTGGGCTATGGTGCACAGGGATCGCCCGGTGGTCCGATCGGCCCGAACGCCGTGCTCGTGTTCGACGTGGAACTCATGGGCATTCTGTAACGCCCACCCCTGCGCAGGGCCGCGTTCAGCGGCCCGCCTGCACCCTGCGATTCTGCGGCCCTGGCGGCCGCCAACCGGAGTCAATATCGCGATGAATTCACCACTGCGCATGCGTACCGCCATTCTGGCGCTCGCCACGTTCGCCTTCCTGGCGGCCTGCAACAAGGCGGCCGACAAGCCGGCCGAGCCCGCCGCCGACAAGGCACAGGCTGCCGACGGAAAGGACGACGGGGCGCTCAAGATTGCCGGCCTGCCCACGGACAAGGAGCAGGCCAGCTACATGATCGGCATGCGGATGGCCAAGCAGCTCGAGCCGCTCAAGGACGACGTCAGCGTCGACACCATCGCCCGCGCGATCAAGTCCTCGCTGGCCGGTGAAAAGCTGCTGATGACCGAGGAGCAGGCCAGCCAGGTCGAGATCGCCTTCGGCGAGAAGATGCGCGCCAAGCAGATCGCCGAAATGATGGCCAAGGGTCGCAAGAACGCAGAGGCCGGAACGAAGTTCCTGGCCGAGAATGCGAAGAAGCCGGGGGTGAAGACCACGGCTTCGGGCCTGCAGTACCAGGTCATCACCGAAGGCAAGGGCGCCAAGCCGAAGGAAAGCGACGTGGTGAGCGTGCAGTACAAGGGCACCGAGCTCGACGGCAAGGTCTTCGACAGCTCCTACGATCGCGGCGAACCGGCCATGATTCCGTTGGCGCAGGTGGTCCCGGGCTGGCGCGAGGGCATTCTGCTGATGCCGGTTGGCAGCAAGTACAAGCTATGGATTCCGTCCAAGCTGGGCTACGGAGAGAACCCGCCGCCGGGCGCGCCGTTCGGCCCGAACGCGACGCTCGCGTTCGAAGTGGAACTGCTCGACATCGTCAAGCAGCCGCCTTCGGCGGCGCAGTAAGCGATCCGGAAGATCCAGTGCGTTCCGGCGCCGGTTCCGTCCGGCGCCTCGTTTTGAGGAAAGATGCAGATGCGAGTCACTATCTTCGGCACCGGCTATGTCGGTCTGGTCACCGGCACCTGCCTTGCGGAAGTGGGACACGATGTCGTGTGCGTCGACATCGACCAGGCGAAGGTGGACGGCCTCAACCGCGGGATCCTGCCGATCTATGAGCCTGGGCTGGAACCGCTGGTCAAGTCCAACCATGCCACGGGCAAATTGCGTTTCACGACCGACGCGCCCGCTGCCGTCGCCTATGCGGAGACCATCTTCATCGCAGTCGGCACGCCGCCCGACGAAGACGGCAGCGCGGACCTGCAGTACGTACTCGCGGTGGCGCAAACCATCGGCGAACACCTCGAACGCCATGCGGTGGTGGTCGACAAATCCACGGTGCCGGTGGGGACCGCGGACAAGGTGCGCGCGCAGATCGCGGGCGTCCTGCAACGGCGCGGCGTGCAGGTAGGTTTCGACGTCGTGTCCAATCCCGAATTCCTCAAGGAAGGCGCCGCGGTCGAAGACTGCATGCGTCCGGACCGGATCGTCATCGGCGCCGACAGCCCGCGCGCGGTCGAGCAGCTCAAGCGCCTGTATGCCCCGTTCAACCGCAATCACGATCGGATCGTGGTGATGGACGTGCGCTCGGCCGAGCTGACCAAGTACGCGGCCAATGCAATGCTTGCGACCAAGATCAGTTTCATGAACGAGATCGCGAACATCGCCGAGAAGGTCGGTGCGGACATCGAGCATGTGCGCCATGGCATCGGTTCGGATCCGCGCATCGGCTGGCATTTCATCTATCCCGGCGCGGGCTACGGCGGCTCGTGCTTCCCCAAGGACGTGCAGGCGCTGGCGCGCACCGCGCAGCAGAACGGCTACCGCGCCGAACTGCTCGACGCGGTGGAAGCGGTCAACGATCGGCAGAAGAGCCACCTGTTCGAGCTGATGGTCCGGCACTACGGCGGCGAGGCGGCCCTGAGAGGCAAGACCTTCGCGCTCTGGGGCCTGGCATTCAAGCCGAACACCGACGACATGCGCGAGGCTTCCAGCCGCCGGCTGCTGGAGCAGCTATGGGCCGCCGGCGCAACGGTGCGCGCCTTCGATCCGGAAGCGATGCACGAGACCACGCGCATCTACGGCGAGCGCAGCGACCTGGCCCTGTGCAAGAGCGGATCCGAGGCGCTGGACGGCGCCGATGCGCTGCTGGTGGTGACGGAATGGAAGCAGTTCCGCAGTCCCGATTTCCTGGCGCTGAAGACGCGGCTCGCCGACGCGGCGATTTTCGACGGACGCAATCTTTACGATCCGGCCGAAGTCGAAGCCGCGGGCCTCGCCTATTGGGGCATCGGCCGCGGTCGGTCCATCGCGATCGCTTGAGCATGACAACGGATCTGGAAACACGGATCACCGAACTGGAAACGCGGCTCGCGTTCCAGGAACAGGCACTGCAGGAGCTGAGCGATGCGCTGGCGGTGGCGCGCAGCGAAGCCGAGCACAGCGCGTCGCTGCTGCGCAGGGTGCTGTCGGAACTGGCTCACGGGCGTGGTGGGGTGGGCGGCGACCCCGCCGATGAACCCCCGCCTCCTCATTACTGATCTGACGACGCCGGCACCACGATGAGCGACTCGCTGCGCGATCAACTGCTCGGGCTCGGCTTCAAGCCTGCCCCCAAACCTGCGAAACCTGCATCCAGGCCTGGGCCAAAGCACCCGCGTGACGAGGACAGGCGGCGCCAGGGAAAGCCGGGCAAGCCGAATTCCGCAGGCACGTCCGCGGGAAAGCCGCGAGCGCCGGCGAAAACCAGCGAGATGGACTTGGCCAAGGCCTACGCGATCCGTGCGCAGCAGGAGAAGCAGGAACGCATCGAGGCCGAGCGCCAGAAGCAGGAAGCTGCGCGCCTGCGTCGCGAAGCCAAGGCGCGCCTGGCCGAGCTGCTGAAGGACAAGGCGCTGAACGTGGCCGAAGCCGAGATCGCGCGCCATTTTCCCTACGGCGGCAAGATCAAGCGGGTGTACGTGACCCCGGAACAGCTCATCCGGCTCAATGCCGGTGAACTGGGGGTGCTGCAACTCGACGGTCGTTATCTGCTGGTGACCGCGGAAGTCCTGGCCCAGGCCGAAACGATCTTTCCGGCAGCGGTGGCGCTGCGGGTCGATCCGGACGCTCCAGCATCCGACGATCCGTATGCCAACCCGAAATACCAGGTACCCGACGACCTGGTGTGGTGAGGGCATCGGAGGCCGGCGCGCGCCGGCGCCTTATCGCGGAATCACGTTGATCGCGCCGCGATCGCCTCCCGCTCACCGCATTGCCCAACGCGCCGCAGCGCGCTACGGGGCTGCAACTGCCAGCTGTCCTTATTCCGGGTCGTAATCCAGGTTCGACGCCAGCCAGCGCTCGGCCTTGGCGACCGGCACGCCCTTGCGCCGTGCGTAGTCCTCGACCTGCTCCTTCGAGACCCGGCCGACCACGAAGTACTGGCTCTGCGGGTGACTGAAGTAGTAGCCCGAGACGGCAGCCGTGGGCAGCATGGCGAAGCTTTCGGTTAACGTCATGCCTGCATTGCCGCCGGCATCGAGCAGTCGGAACAGCGTGGCCTTCTCGCTGTGTTCGGGGCAGGCCGGATAACCCGGGGCGGGGCGGATCCCGGCATACCTCTCTGCGATCAGGGCCTCGTTGTCCAGCGTTTCGTCCACGGCATAGCCCCAGAACTCCTTGCGCACGCGCTGGTGCAGGCGCTCGGCCAGCGCTTCGGCCAGGCGGTCGGCCAGCGCCTTGAGCAGGATCGCGTTGTAGTCGTCGTGGTCGGCTTCGAAACGTGCGACGTGGGCGTCGATGCCGATTCCGGCGGTCACCGCAAACCCGCCGATCCAGTCCTGCGTGCCGGACGTTTGCGGGGCGATGAAATCCGCGAGACAGAAGTCCGGCCGGTCGGCGGGTTTGTCGACCTGCTGGCGCAGGAAATGCAGGGTCGTGGTTTCTCCGTCGCCGGACGACAACACGACGTCGTCGCCGACGCTGTGCGCCGGCCACAGGCCGAACACCGCCTTCGCCCGCAGCCATCGTTCCGCGATGATCCGGTCGAGCATCGCCTTGGCATCGTCGAACAACTCCCGGGCCTGCGGCCCGACGACCGCATCGTCCAGGATCGCCGGGTATTTCCCGGCCAGTTCCCAGGCATTGAAGAAAGGCGACCAGTCGATGTACGGACGCAGTTCGTCCAGCGGATAGTCATCGAACACATGCAGTCCGGGCTGGTTCGGTACCGGCGGGACGTAGTCGTCCCAGCCGCCGTCGAAGCGTTGGTTGCGCGCCTTCTCCAGACTGACCAGCCGCTTGCCTTCGCCGCGATTCCTGTGCCGCTCGCGGATCTCGGCGTAATCGGCCTCGTTGGCGGCGACAAACTTGCCGCGCATGTCCACGCTCACCAGCGACTGCGCCACGCCGACCGCGCGCGAGGCGTCCTTGACCCACACGGTCGGCGATGAGTAGTGCGGCGAGATCTTCAGCGCGGTATGCGCGCGCGACGTGGTCGCGCCGCCGATCAGCAGCGGTTGCGAGAAGCCCTGCCGCTTCATCTCGCGCGCGACATGGCTCATCTCCTCCAGCGAGGGCGTGATCAGCCCGGACAGGCCGATGATGTCGGCCGAGACTTCCCTGGCCTTGTCCAGAATGGTCTGCGCCGGGACCATCACGCCGAGATCGATCACCTCGAAGTTGTTGCACGCCAGCACCACGCCGACGATGTTCTTGCCGATATCGTGCACGTCGCCCTTGACCGTCGCCATGACGATCCGGCCGTTGTTCTTGGCGGTGTCGCCGGTACGCAGCTTCTCGGCTTCGATGAAGGGCAGCAGGTAGGCCACCGCCTTCTTCATCACCCGCGCGGACTTGACCACCTGCGGCAGGAACATCTTGCCGGCGCCGAACAGATCGCCGACCACGTTCATCCCGTCCATCAACGGGCCTTCGATCACGTCCAGGGGGCGGGTCGCCTGCGCGCGCGCCTCCTCGGTGTCGGCGTCGATGTACTGGTCGATGCCGTGCACCAGCGAGTGCGAGAGCCGCTCGCGCACCGGCTTCTCGCGCCAGGCGAGATCCTCGACCCGCTTCTCGCCCTTTTTCCCCTTGAACCTGTCGGCGATCTCCAGCAGCCGTTCGGTCCCGTCCTTGCGCCGGTTGAGCACCACATCCTCGACCCGCTCGCGCAGCTCGGGATCCAGGTCGTCGTACAGCGGCAGCGCGCCGGCGTTGACGATGCCCATGTCCATGCCCGCCCGGATGGCGTGGTACAGGAACACCACATGGATCGCCTGCCGGACTGGTTCGTTGCCCCGGAACGAGAAGCTCACATTCGACACGCCGCCAGAAACGTGGCTGTAGGGGAAGCGGCGCTTGAGCTCCCGGGTCGCCTCGATGAACGCCACCGCGTAATCGTCGTGCTCCTCGATGCCGGTGGCGATCGCGAACACGTTGGGATCGAAGATGATGTCCTCGGGCGGGAAGCCGATTTCGCCGGTGAGCAGCCGGTAGGCGCGCGAGCAGATCTCGACCTTGCGCTCGACCGTGTCCGCCTGGCCGGCTTCGTCGAATGCCATCACCACCACCGCCGCGCCATAGCGGCGCACCAGCCGCGCCTGGCGCAGGAACTCGGCTTCGCCTTCCTTCATCGAGATCGAATTGACGATGCCCTTGCCCTGCAGGCACTTCAGGCCGGCTTCGATCACGCTCCACTTCGAGGAATCCACCATCACCGGGATACGGGCGATGTCGGGTTCGGCGGCGATCAGGTTCAGGTAATCGACCATCGCCCGTTCCGAATCGAGCATGCCCTCGTCCATGTTGACGTCGAGCACCTGGGCGCCGTTCTCCACCTGCTGGCGCGCGACCACGATGGCCTCGTCGAAGCGACCCTCCAGGATCAGCTTCTTGAATTGCGCGCTGCCGGTGACGTTGGTGCGCTCACCGATGTTGATGAAGTTGGATTCCGGCGTAATCTGCAGCGGTTCCAGGCCGGAGAGGCGGGTCTGGCGGGGGAGTGCGGTCATTTCAGCGTTGGGTTCCATTCGTCCTGGGCGTAGGGCCGAACGGCCGGAGTCGAAGGGCGTGTTTCGCGAAGGGCGTCCTTCGACTTCTGCGCTGCGCGCATACGCTCAGGACGAACGACATCAGCGGGCACCTGAGAGGGAATCAGGCGGCGGCTTCCAGTTGCGGCAACTGCCGCGGAGGGACGCCCCGCACCGCCTCGGCGATCGCGCGGATGTGGTCGGGCGTGGTGCCGCAGCAGCCGCCGACCAGATTGAGCAATCCGGCCTCGGCGAATTCCTGCAGTACCTCCGCCATGTCGTCGGGCGTCTCGTCGTAGCCGCCGAAGGCATTGGGCAGGCCTGCGTTGGGATGGGTGCTCACATAGGTATCGGCTACCTGCGCGAGCACATCCACATGCGCGCGCAGGTCCTTGGCGCCGAGCGCGCAGTTGAGCCCGATCGATAGCGGGCGCGCGTGGCGCAACGAGTACCAGAACGCCTCCGCGGTCTGGCCCGACAGCGTGCGCCCGGAGGCATCGGTGATGGTCCCGGAAATCAGGACCGGCAGGCGCGCACCGCGGGCGTCGAACTCTTCTTCGATCGCGAACAGCGCGGCCTTGGCATTGAGGGTGTCGAAGATGGTTTCGACCATCAGCACGTCGCTGCCGCCGTCGATCAGACCGCGCGTGGCCTCGCGGTAGGCTTCGGCCAGTTCGTCGAAGCTGGTGGCGCGGAATCCGGGGCGGTTCACGTCCGGGCTGAGCGACGCGGTGCGGCTGGTCGGGCCCAGCACGCCGATCACGAACCGCGGCTTAGCCGGGTCCTTCGCCTCGGCTTCGTCGCAGGCCGCGCGCGCGAGCGCCGCGCCTTCCCGGTTCAACTCATACACCAGGTGTTGCAGGCGATAGTCCGCAAGCGAGATCGAGGTCGAATTGAAGGTATTGGTTTCGATCAGGTCGGCGCCGGCCTGGAGGTAGTCCGCATGGATGCTGCGGATGATGTCGGGGCGGGTCAGGGTGAGCAGGTCGTTGTTGCCGCGCTGGTCGTGCGCTTCGCAACCGCAGCCGTCGCCGTGGGCATGGCCGTCGGCGGCGAATAAGGCATCGTAGCCGCGGGCGAAGCGCTCGCCCCGGTAATCGGCTTCCTGCAGCTCGTGGCGCTGGATCATGGTGCCCATGGCGCCGTCGATGACCAGGATGCGCTGGGCGAGGGCAGCCTCGAGCTTGGCGACGCGTTCGGGATGGAGCCAGGGAAGCTGTTTCATGGTTTGACTCCGATCAGCGAGATCACTTCGAAATGCGGTGGGCGTTTTTCGCGAGTGACGGTCTCGCATGAGGCCACGCGCAGGCCGCTTTTCTCCATGAAGCGCCGCATCTCCTTGGGCGTGAATCCAAGATTCACATGGCCATAGGCCTGCACCACAACCTTGTGTTCGTGCCGGGCCAGGCTGCTCAGGAGCAGCCGGCCGCCAGGCCGCAACACGCGCGCCGCTTCGGAGACGGCCTGGGCGGGCCGCGCCGCGTAGGTCAACGCGTGCATCAGCACGACCAGGTCGAAACTGGCTGCCTCGAAGGGCAGGGCATGCATGTCCCCCTCGCGCACCTCGACATTGCGATGCCCGCGCAGACGCTCGCTGGCGGCGGCGACCACGCGCGCGCTGGTATCGACGCAGACATAACGTCCCGAATGCGGGGCCAGCAGCTCGGCCAGCACGCCATCGCCCGATGCGATATCCAGGACATCGCCCGGTTCGAGCAGGGGCAGGGCGGTACGCGCGAGCGCCTCCCAGGTGCGGCCGGGGGAATAGTGCCGCTCCATGTCGCCGGCCACGCTGTCGGCCCAGTTGGCGTCCGCGGCGCGCGCGGCCAGCACCGCCGGCACGCGCTCGGCGTCCTGGCGCAGTAGTGGATCGTCGCTGCCTACGCTCAGGGCCTGCCAGAGCGCACGCTGGGCGGGGTCGAGCGCCGCTTCGTCGAAGCGGTAATAGGCGGAGACGCCGGAACGCCGGTCGCGCACCAGCCCGGCTTCCTTCAGCCGGGCCAGATGGGTCGATACCCGCGGCTGCGCCAGCCGGGTGATCGCCGACAGTTCGGCGACGGTCAGCTCCTCCCCCTCCAGCAGCGCGAGCAACCGCACCCGGGTCGCGTCGGCGAAGGTCTTGAGCACCCCCGACCAGCCCTCCAGGTCCATAGATATCTTCCTATCGCGATATAAGGATGAATGCTATGCCGGTGCGGCGCGAGCGTCAAGAAAGGGCCGGAGCAGGGCACACGCCAGGCGCGCGCAAAGGGCCAATTACCGTTTCAGGGCGCGGGCCCCTAAAATGTGCGGCCCTGCAGCAATGGTTGGCGGAGCGTTCATGGATTTCGGTTACAGCGAAGAGCAACTGATGATCCAGGACGTGGCCCGGCGCATCGCCCGGGAGAAGATCGCACCGGCCGCCGAGCATTTCGACCGGACTGGCGAGTTCCCGCTGGAGAACATCCAGCTACTGGGCGAAAACGGCCTGATGGGCATCGAGGTGCCGACCGAATACGGCGGCGCCGGGATGGACCCGATCGCATACGTGCTGGCCATGATCGAGATCGCGGCCGGCGACGCGGCGCATTCGACCATCATGTCGGTGAACAACTCGCTGTTCTGCAACGGAATCCTGACCCACGGGACCGAGGAACAGAAGCAGAAGTACGTGCGCGCCATCGCCGAAGGGGCCGAGATCGGCGCCTTCGCCCTGACCGAACCGCAATCGGGATCCGATGCGACCGCGATGAAATGCCGCGCCACCAGGCAGGCCGACGGAACCTACCTGATCAATGGCAAGAAGAGCTGGATCACCTCCGGTCCGGTCGCCAAGTATTTCGTGCTGTTCGCGATGACCGATCCGGACAAGGCGGCGCGCGGCATCACCGCGTTCCTGGTGGACGGCGATCGCGCCGGTCTGCATCGCGGCAAGACCGAGCCCAAGCTCGGGATTCGCGCCTCGGCGACCTGCGAGATCGAGTTCGCCGACTATGTCGCCCAACCCGAGGAGGTGCTGGGCGAGGAAGGTCATGGCTTCAAGATCGCCATGGGCGTGCTGGATGCCGGCCGTATCGGGATCGCCAGCCAGGCCATCGGCATCGGCCGAGCCGCCTACGACGCGACGCTAGCCTATGTGCGCGAGCGCAAGGCCTTCGGCCAGCCGATCGGCGCTTTCCAGATGACCCAGGCCAAGATCGCCGACATGAAGTGCAAGCTCGACGCGGCCCTGCTGCTGACGCTGCGTGCGGCCTGGAAGAAGGGTCGCGGCGAGCGTTTCACCACCGAAGCCGCGGTTGCGAAGCTGACCGCGTCCGAGGCGGCGATGTGGATCGCGCACCAGGCCGTGCAGATCCACGCCGGCATGGGCTACAGCAAGGAAATGCCGATCGAGCGTTACTTCCGCGATGCCAAGATCACCGAGATCTACGAGGGCACCAGCGAGATCCAGCGGCTGGTGATCGCACGACATGAAACGGGATTGCGCTGAGGCCCTACTCAACGGCGTGTCTTCGCCCATTTCGCCAGTAGCAGATGCAGTCCGAGCATCCGCGGGGCGGCGGTCCTCCATGGCCGCCGCCCCCCCGGTTTTGCGCGTCAAAAGCAGCACCCAACCCACGTGAAATAAAAGGCAGCTCCAACCCTTCTCCCAGGTCTCCGAACATGATTGCCAAGACTTCCGCCGTGCGTCGCAAGGTTGAAAGGAAAGAGCCGGAGAAGCCGCTGCTGCTCGACCCCGTCTTCGCTGCGATCCGCAAACTGGCTGGCAAGACCCGCCAGGAGGATGCCGCCGCGTTCGCGCAGGCCTTCTACCACCGGATGGGCGAGGATGAGCTTCCGCTGCATACGCCGGAAGGCTGGGCCGCGCTGGCCAACGACTTCCTGGAATTCGCGCGCAACCGCAAGCCCGGGTCGCCCGCCGTGCGCCTGTTCAATCCCACCCTCAAGCAGCACGGTTGGGAAACGCCGCACACGGTGGTGCAGATCGTCAACGACGACATGCCGTTCCTGGTGGATTCGGTGACCATGGCGCTGGCCGAGCAGGGCATTGGCGTGCATGTGCTGGGCCATCCTGTGCTGCAGATCGCGCGCGACAGGGCGGGCAGGATGACCGCGATCGGCAGCGGGTCGCCCGAATCGCTGATGCACCTGGAGATCGATCGCCAATCCGCGGACGATGCCAGGTGGCTCGAGGCCGGGCTGCGCAGCGTGCTCGCGAACGTGCGCGCGATCGTCGAGGACTGGCCGGCGATGCGCGAGCGGATGATCGAAGTGGCCGACGACATCATCGAGCGCCACCTGCCGGTCTCCGATGAAGGGCGACGCGAGGCCCAGGAATTCCTGCGTTGGGCGGCCGACGATCACTTCACCTTCCTCGGTTACCGGGAGTACGAAGTGGTCAAGAAGGACAAGGTCGAGGTGCTGCGCGCGGTGGAGGGCAGCGGCCTGGGCCTGCTGCGCGGCGCCGAACCGGGCAAGCCGCGACCGCTGAAGTCGCTGGCCGCGCATCACATGCCGCAGTCCGGCTCGGTCGATGCGCTGATCCTGACCAAGACCAATTCGCGCGCCAGCGTGCATCGGCCCGGCTATATGGACTACATCGGCGTGCTCAGCTTCGACGCCAGGGGCAGGCCGATCGCCGAGGAGCGCTTCATCGGCTTGTACACGTCCAGCGCCTACAACCGGCGACCTTGGGATATCCCGATCGTGCGCGAACGCTTCGAGCACGTAATGCGCCAGTCCGGGTTCAAGGCCGGCGGCCACAGCGGCAAGGCGCTTCGGCACATCCTCGAATCGCTGCCGCGCGACGAGCTGTTCCAGGCCAACGAAGCCGAACTCTACCGGCTCGCCACCGGCATCCTGGGCCTGCAGGAACGGGTGCGCAGCAAGCTGTTCCTGCGCCAGGACCGCTATGGCCGTTTCTGGTCGGCGCTGGTGTACCTGCCGCGCGAGCGCTACAACACCGATGTGCGCCTGGCCATCGAGCACCTGTTGCGCGATTCGCTGCATGCGGACCGCGTCGACAGCACCGTGCAGGTGGGCGACTCGCCGCTGGCGCAGCTGCATGTCATCGTGCGCCCGCGACCCGGCGAGACGGCGAAGGTCGACGTGGCCAAGCTGGAAGCCGACCTGGCCAGCATCGTGCGCAACTGGCAGGACGATCTGCGCGAACGCCTGGTGGCCGAACACGGCGAGGAACGCGGGCTGGAACTGGCCAGCCGCTACGGCCGCGCCCTGCCGGCGGGCTACATCCAGGAGGTCTCGCCGGCGCTGGTCGCCGCCGACATCCGTCACCTGGATTCGCTGCGCTCGCCAGAGGATCTCGCGCTGAGCCTGCATCGCAGCCACCGCGGCGTCGGCGGACTGCGCTTCAAGTTCTACCGTCAGCTCGATGACATTCCGCTGTCGGACGCCCTGCCGATGATCGAGAACATGGGCCTGCGAGTGCTTTCCGAACACCCCTACCGGATCGAGCTGCCGGGCGAGGGCGGGGCGACCGAGCCGGTTTACATCCAGGATTTCGAGGTCGAGCTCGCACCGGCCAAGGGCGCGCGCAGCGAAATCGACATCGACGCGATCGATGCGCAGTTCGAGGATGCGTTCCTGCAGGTCTGGCGCGGCCTGGCCGAAAACGACGGATTCAACCGCCTGATCCTCGCTGCCGGATTGAACTGGCGCCAGGTGGCGATGCTGCGCGGTTACAGCAAATACCTGCAGCAGCTGGGCGTGCCGTTCTCCCAGGCCTATGTGGAGGAGACATTCGCCCGCCACCCGCTGATCGCGCGGCTGATGGTGGAGCTGTTCGAGAGTCGCTTCGATCCCGCCGGCGAAGGCAAGCAGGCCCAACGCGCGGCCGAAGCACGCATGGGCGAGCAGCTCGTGCGGATCACCGCCGGCGATGCTGCGATGGACAAGCTGCTCAAGCCGGTCACGGAAGGGACGCATCCGGATCGGGCAGAACGCTACGAGGCAGTGCGCGCCGCGATCAAGGCGCTGCTCGACAGCAGCGTGTCGAGCTTGGACGAGGACCGCATTCTGCGCAGCTTCATCGGCGTGATCGATGCCACCCTGCGCACCAGCTACTACATCCAGTACCGCGACGGGAAACGCGCGGACGGCGGCCCGGCCGATTACATCAGCTTCAAACTCGATTCGGCGCGCGTGCCCGACCTGCCCAAGCCCAGGCCCTATCGCGAGATCTTCGTATACGGGCCGCGCCTTGAAGGCGTGCACCTGCGCTTCGGCCCGGTAGCGCGCGGCGGGCTGCGCTGGTCCGACCGCCGCGAGGACTTCCGCACCGAGGTGCTGGGCCTGGTCAAGGCGCAGATGGTGAAGAACACCGTGATCGTGCCGGTGGGTTCGAAGGGCGGCTTCTTCTGCAAGCAGCTGCCCGATCCATCGGTCGACCGGGATGCGTGGTTCAACGAAGGGGTGGCCTGCTACAAGCGCTTCATCAACGCACTGCTCGACATCACCGACAACCTGGTCGACGGCAAGGTGGCGCATCCGGCCAACGTGGTCCGCCACGATGCGGACGATCCGTACCTGGTGGTGGCCGCCGACAAGGGAACGGCGACGTTCTCGGACATCGCCAACGGGATCGCCCAGGCGCACGGCTTCTGGCTCGACGATGCCTTCGCCTCCGGTGGTTCGGTCGGCTACGACCATAAGGGTATGGGCATCACGGCCAGGGGTGCGTGGGAATCGGTCAAGCGCCATTTCCGTGCGATGGGCCGCGACTGCCAGAGCCAGGATTTCAGCTGCGTGGGCATCGGCGACATGTCCGGCGACGTGTTCGGCAACGGCATGCTGCTGTCCAGGCACATCCGCCTGCTCGCGGCGTTCGACCATCGGCACATCTTCATCGACCCCAATCCGGAGGTCGCCGCGTCGTTCAAGGAACGTGCGCGCATGTTCAAGCTTCCGCGTTCGAGCTGGGAGGACTACAACGCCAAGCTGATCAGCAAGGGCGGCGGCATATGGCCGCGCTCGGCCAAGTCGATTCCGATCTCGGCCGAGGCCCGCGCCGCGCTCGGCATCGACGGCGGCGCCAGCGCGATGAGCCCGGCGGAACTGATGAGCGCGATCCTCAAGGCGCCGGTAGACCTGCTGTGGAACGGTGGCATCGGCACCTACGTCAAGGCCGGCCGCGAAACCAATGCCGACGTCGGCGACCGCGCCAACAACGCGCTGCGCGTCAACGGCAGCGAGTTGCGCTGCAAGGTGGTGGGCGAGGGCGGCAACCTGGGCCTGACCCAGCTGGGCCGCGTCGAGGCAGCGCTGCACGGCGTGCTGCTCAACACCGACTTCATCGACAACTCGGCTGGCGTGGATACCTCGGATCACGAGGTCAACATCAAGATCCTGCTCAACAGCCAGGTACAGCAGAAGAAGCTGGCGCTGGATGCGCGCAACAAGCTGCTCGCGGCGATGACCGACGAGGTGGGGGCCCTGGTGCTCCACGACAACTATCGCCAGAACCAGGCGCTCAGCCTGATGGAACGCATGAGCCTGACCCGGCTGGGCTCCAAGCAGCACTTCATCCGCACGCTCGAGGCACAGGGCCTGCTCGACCGCCAGATCGAGTTCCTGCCTTCCGACGCCGAGATCGCCGAACGCAAGGCGCGGGGCCAGGGCCTGACCCGACCGGAACTGTCGGTGCTGCTGTCGTATTCCAAACTGGTCGCGTTCCAGCAGATGCTCGAGTCCGATGTCCCGGAAGACCCGTACCTGTCCAAGGAACTGGTGCGCTACTTTCCCGAGCCGCTGCAGAAGAAATACGCCAAGGCGATGGAAGGCCATCGCCTGAAGCGGGAAATCATCGCCACCGCGGTCACCAATTCCACCATCAACCGCATGGGCGCCACCTTCCTGCTGCGCATGCAGGAAGACAGCGGGCGTACCCCGGGCGAAGTGGCCAAGGCGTTTACCATCACCCGCGAAACGCTGGATGCACGCGAGCTGTGGACGCAGATCGATGCGCTCGACGGCACGGTCGCCGAGTCGGTGCAGATCGATGCCCTGCTGGTGATCTGGCAGATGCAGCGCTCGTTCACCCGCTGGCTGCTGTCGCGCCCGGGAACGATCCCGGACATCCGGACCGCGGTCGACCGCTACCACGACGGCATCCGCGACATCCGTCGTGGCGAGGGAATCCTGCCCGATTCGCTGCGGCCGGACTACGAGACCTCGCTGCGCCGGTGGAAGGACAAGGGCATGCCGGCCGACCTGGGCGGTCAGCTCGCGGCGATTCCGTACCTGGAACCGAGCGCCGACATCATCGAACTCGCGCGTGAGCGCAAGTCCAGGCCGGTGGAGGTCGCGAAAGTGTATTTCCGGGTCGGCGAAGCGGTGCGCGCGCATTGGCTGCAGGAGCAGATCGAGGCGTTGATGGTGGAAGGCCGCTGGCATGCGGTCGCCCGCGGCGTGCTGCGCGACGAACTGGCCGAACAGCTGCGCAAGCTGACCGACCAGGTGCTGTCGATGCCGGGCGCCACGCCCGATGCCAAGGTCCAGGCATGGCTGCAGCGCGACGATCCGACCCTGCGCTTCACCCTGTCGATGCTCAATGAGGTCGCGGCGCAGAAGGCGCTGGATTACCCGACCGCGTCGGTGGCGGTGCAGCGTCTGTCGCAGCTCGCATCGCGCGGGTAACGTAGGGCGGGCTCAAGCCCGCCGTCGTATACGCCAAAAGGCGGGCGTGAGCCCGCCCTACGGTATGCTCGCGCCATGACCGGGCCACGCATCGCCTTCCTCGCCAGCAATGCCGACGGCGCGCAGCAGGCGCTCACCGACCTGGTCGCGGCGCACGGCCTGCACGAGCCTGCCGACGCCGATGTGCTGTGCGCGCTGGGTGGGGACGGTTTCATGCTGCAGACCCTGCACCGGCACGGTGCGCTCGGCAAGCCGGTATTCGGCATGAAGCTGGGTACGGTCGGCTTCCTGATGAACCAGCACCGGAACGAGGGGCTGGTCGAGCGCATCGCCGCCGCCGAGCCCGCCGTGCTGCGGCCGCTGGAGATGCTGGCGCAGACCGAGTCGGGCGCCACGGTCGGATCGCTTGCCTACAACGAGGTGTCGCTGCTGCGGCAGACCCGGCAGGCCGCGCACCTGGCGATCGACCTCAACGGCAAGCCGCGCCTGGAAGAGTTGATCTGCGACGGGGTCATGGTGGCCACGCCGGCCGGCAGCACCGCCTACAACTTCTCGGCGCACGGTCCGATCATTCCGCTCGGCGCTTCGGTGATCGCGCTGACCCCGATCGCTGCGTTCCGGCCCCGACGCTGGCGCGGCGCCCTGCTCAAGGCAGACACCGAAGTGCGCTTCCGGGTCGTGGATCCCTACAAGCGCCCGGTCAGCGCCACCGCCGACTCGCACGAGGTGCGCGACGTGACCGAGGTGGTGATCCGCGAGTCCCGCGACCGCACCGTGACCCTGCTGTTCGACCCCGAGCACAACCTCGAGGAACGCATCCTCAGCGAGCAGTTCGTGGTCTAGCGGTCGACCCCCGCACGGGGGCGCGGCACCGCGCCGGCCGGCCCTGCCGCGGGCGAGGCGCGTCGGTAGCCGGGGCAACCGGTGACGCGGACGGTCCATATGCGTCGATCGTTGTGGCATGGCATGCGGGAGGAATCAGCCGGCCGTCACGCTTTTCCGGACGATTGGGGCAGGCACGTTTCGTGCTTGCTTACTCCATGTCACCGCTGCCGGCGCCTTCGTGCGAAGACGCGCGCGTGACTGGGGAGGGAATGCGTATGCAAACCGAATCTTCGATCCGCCCCCTGCGGGGCGAGGGGCTGGTCCGCGCGATGCTCACCCTCGCGCTGGCCGCAGGCGTGGTGTGGGCGCTGCTCGGGGGCGGGTCCTAGCGCATCGTGCGGTCGGCGCCTGCGTCGGCGCTCCGGGTCTCGCTTCGCGAGACGCGGAGGGTCGATACTGGCGCCATGGCCCCCATCGAATCTGCACGGCCGGCGCAGCTTGGCGCGCTTGCCTCCGCATCGGCGCAACCGCTGGTCGTCGCCATCACCGCGCGCGCGCTGTTCGACCTGGAGGACAGCCACGGCCTGTTCGAGCGCAAGGGCATCGATGCGTATGCCGACTACCAGCGCACTCGCGAGGACGACGTGCTCGAACCGGGAATCGCCTTTTCGCTGGTCCGCAAGTTGCTGGCGCTAAACCGCGATATTCCCAAGGAAGCGCCGCACGTAGAGGGCAAACTGGTTGAAGTGATCCTGCTGTCGCGCAACAGCGCCGACACCGGCCTGCGCATCTTCAATTCGATCCAGCACCACGGCCTGGACATCCGCCGCGCGACCTTTACCTCGGGCGCGCCGGTCTGGCCCTACATCCGGCCCTTCGGGGCGCAGCTGTTCCTGTCTGCGAATCCCGAATCGGTACGCCGCGCCCTGGAAGCAGGGGTGGCCGCGGCGACCATCCTGCCGGCGCGGGCGCCGGAATCCGTGCACGGGCAGCTGCGGATCGCCTTCGATGGCGATGCGGTGATCTTCAGCGACGAAAGCGAGCGGGTGTCGCGCGAGCAGGGCGTGGAAGCCTTCGGCAGGCACGAGCGCGAACGTGCGCACGAGCCTCTGTCCGGCGGCCCGTTCCGCGGCTTCCTCGACGCCCTGCATCGCCTGCAGGCGGCATTTCCAGCGGGCGATGACGCGCCCATTCGCACCGCTCTGGTGACCGCACGTTCCGCGCCTGCGCATGAGCGGGTGATCCGTACCCTGCGCGAATGGGATGTACGCCTGGACGAGGCCCTGTTCCTCGGCGGCCGCGAAAAGGGTCCGTTCCTGCAGGCTTTCGGCGCCGACATCTTCTTCGACGACTCGTTGCACAACATCGATTCGGCCCGCCAGTACATCGCCGCCGGACACGTGCCGCACGGGGTGGCGAACCCGTAGGGTGCGCCCTGGCGCTCTCGAAGAACTCGCTAAAGAGCGGTGGGCATGGGGCACCATCCGCGGAACGCACCGAAGACGTGCGCCAGGACGCACCATCTCACGCAACCAGCGCAAAACGGTGCATCGGGGCGCACTACCTCGAAGAACCTCGCAAAAAATGGTGCGCCGGGACATACCCTACAGGGGCAGGCGGATATCGCTCAGCTTCCAGCGCAAGCCGTTGCGGGTCATGACGAAGACGATGGGCCGGCCCTGGTCGTCCCGCACCGTGGCGGTGAAGCGCGACGTGGACTCGTAACGGTACTCCGCGCGCTGCAGCGGTTGCGGCCTTTCGCCCGCGACTGTGGAGGGGTCCGCCACGTCGGGATGCGCGATGCCATCGCCGATCCGGTTCCAGATCTTGCGTCCTTCCATCAGCGCGCCCAGGCCGACCGGCGTCACCATGGCTTCGACCGCGCCATTGACCAGGCCGCCGGCCACGGTCAGGCCGATGGCGCCGAGCATGCCGGATTGGCCGTCGATCCCCACCGCGCGCACCAGGCGGTCGCTGAGCTGGGCCTTGAGGCTAGCGCGCAGGGCCGGGAAATCGACCTGGTCCGACAATGCTGACGCGTCCTGGGTCTGCACCGCGCTGCGGATGGCCCGGAACGTGAGATAAGGGCCCGCCACGACGTAGCCCGCGAGCAGCACGGCGAGCATGACCACCGGCACGATCCACTTTTTCATCAGCGCAACTCCGGTTCAGAACTCGAGATCGAGCGCGGCACACAGGTAGTCCATGAACGGTGCCATGGCCTGCAGGTCCTTCGCCAGCACCGGCAGCAGCCGCGGACCGGTGAGCGTGGCATCGTCGAGGCCGCGCACGGCGACGAAATTCCGATGCTTGAGGTCCTCGATGAACTCAAAATCCGGATCGAAGCCGCGCGGCGGGCGGCTGAGCAGATCCTCGGATTCCAGATCGTAGCGTTTGCGGAACGCGGGCGCGTGCCCCGCCTGTTTCCAGCTGGCCGGATTGTCGACGATGAAATGACGGATCCGGCGCAACGCCTCCGGCTCGGGATGCCAGATGCCGCCGGCGATGAAGCAATTGCCCGGCTGCAGGTGCAGGTAGTACGACGGCGCGGGCATCTGTTTGTGGCGTTCGTGGAACAGGCGCGCGCCCTGCCAGTTCTTGTATGGGGTCTTGTCGCCGGAAAAGCGGGTGTCGCGATGGATCCGGAACAGCGAGCCGCCAACGCCTTTGGGCTCGGCCCGGTAATGGGGGCTGACCTCGAGCAGGGCAGGCTGCAGATCGATCAGCAGGCGCTGGAACGGCTCGCGCACATGGGCTTCGTAATCGCCCTTGTGGGCGAGGAACCAGGCGCGTTCGTTATGGCGCGCCAGGCCGCGAAGGAAACGCAAGCTCTTGTCGGTGAAGTACGTGGCCATGACTACGAATCAGGGGTTGAACCTCCATTGTAGGAGCGCCTCTCAGGCGCGACCGCAAATCCAGGTTGGCGATCGCGCCCAGCAGGCGCTCCTACAGCAAGCTCGCTTCGATCCCGCTGTTCCAGGCCTGAAGCTGGTCGAGCAGTGCCAGTTTTTCGCCGTCGCCCGCATGCACCAGGCGCAGCGCCGCGATTTCCGCGCGCGCCGCATCGAAGCTCAGCTCGGACAGCCCGCTCTCGCTGCACAGGCGTTGCCGGCGATAGTCGTTCCAGCGCCCCTGCTCGGCGAACACCAGGCTCTGCGGCCAGTTGCGAGCGCGATAGCGGAACAGGAGCTCCGGCAGGCGCGGGTCGCGGAAGCCGAACTCGGTCTGGCCCAGAAGGTGCGGCGGGGTGCCGCGCACCTGGGGAAACTTTCGGCGGTCGCCGTCGCCGAGGAAGCCGTCGTAGAGCGATGCATCCGGATCCCCGGGCGGGAACTCGGCCGCGCGTGCGTACACCTGGCGCACCTTCTCGGCCAGCGCCGGGCCGGCCGCGCGCAGCCGTTCGGCGCGGGATCCGACCAGTGCCGGATCGATCCGCAGGCGCGCGAAATCCTCCTGGCGCAGGTGCGTCCATTCGATCAGCGCGGGGCAGCGGTTGAGGTGCACTTCCTTCAGCGGAATGCGGGCCTCGCCTTCGGGCAGATCCGCCTGGCGGACGTAGAGCCGGTCGGCGATCGCCTCCGGTTCCAGCGCCAGTATCGACTCGGGATCGCTGTCCAGATCGAACACGATCACGCGGCTGTCGATCGAGGGGTGGCGAGCGAGCGGCAACACCGCAGCGGCGCACAGGCGTGCCGCGGGGTAGCGCTGCGAGACATGCAGTGCAGGCCGCATGGCGGTGGTGTCCAGCAGCTGCGCGGCATAACGCTTGTCGCGCAGCCGCAGGGCGTAGTCCCATAGCCGCGGCTGCGCCGCCTTCAGCCTGCGCGCCATGCCGATGAGCGCACGCACGTCGGAAAGCGCCTCGTGCGCGTCGCCCTCGCGCACGTCGTTGGCGGCCGCCAGGTGTTCGAGCCGGAACGACGCCTGGCCGTCCTCGCGCAGCGGCCACTCGATGCCATCCGGCCGCAGCGCATGCGCCAACCGCAGCACGTCGAGCAGGTCCCAACGGCAGTTGCCGCCTCGCCACTCGCGCTCATAGGGATCGAAGAAGTTGCGGAACAGGCCGTGGCGGACGAACTCGTCGTCGAAGCGCAGCGAGTTGTAGCCCAGGGTGCAGGTCTCCGGCTGCGCCATCTGCTCGAAGATGCGGGCGAAGGCTTCTGCTTCACTGACGCCTTCGCGCAGGGCCTGCTGCGGCGCGATCCCCGTGATCAGGGTTGCGGCTGGGGAGGGCACTAGATCGTCGGCGGGCCGGACGAAGAAACTGATCGGCTCGTCGACCTGGTTGAGTTCCAGGTCGGTGCGGATTGCGGCGAACTGGGCGATGCGGCTCCTGCGCGGATCCGCGCCGAAGGTTTCCAGGTCGTAGAAGAGAAAGCTGGCGGGCATGCAAGGGAACTGGAAGCGAGGTGGGGACGGAGCCGCGCAGCGCGTACGCGCACCCGACAGCGTGGCATGAGCCTAACGCGGACGCGTCGCAGGCTCTGAGAACCCGGCCGAACGGTCAGCTTTCCTGCGGCAGCGGTTGCAGCTTCCCGATCACTTCGGCATCCACACGCGCCCAGTCCACGCCGTCCAGCGAATCGAGCCCCTGCGTGGCCGCTTCCAGGATCCGGCGCTGGATCTCGCTGCGCTCCAGCGCCACCGCATAGGGAATGCGCATGAAGCTGACCATGGTGTAGTGCGGAACGAAGCGGCCCGGGTGACGCGCCTGCAGCGCTGCCTCGAGCGCACGCTGGATCAGGAAATCCGGGTCGTCCACCTTGTCGCGCATCTCAATGTAGTTCTCCAGCGCCATGTGCTGGATCGCCGCCGCGTTGGGCTTGCGCTCGGCTTCGAACGCGGCGAAGGCCGCGGCCAGCGCCTGCCGCGGGCTTGCCCCGGCGGCGCTATCCGCTTCCAGATGCCTGGCCAGGGCCACGCAATCCTCGAACGCACAGTTCATTCCCTGCCCATGGAAGGGCACCATCGCGTGCGCGGCATCGCCGATCAGCAGGGCGCGTCCGTCCAGATGCCAGCGGTCCAGATACACGCTGCCCAGCACACCGGGCGGATTACGGGCCCAGTCGGCTTCCAGTTCGGGGATCAACGGCAGCGCATCCGGGAAGTCGCGCTCGAACAGCGCGCGCGCCTCGGCCGGTGTGGCGACCGTGTCGAATCCCGGATCGCCGTGGTTGGGCATGAACAAGGTGACGGTGAAAGTCTGCTCGTCGTTGGGCAGGGCAATGCACATGTAGTTGCCGCGCGGCCAGATGTGCAAGGCGTTCGGTTCGATCCGGAAGCCGCCGCCCGGCGCAGGCGGGATCTCCAGTTCCTTGTAGGCGTGATCGAGCAGCGCGGTGCGTTCGCCCAGCGGACGGTATCCGTCCATCGCCGCGCGCAGCGCAGACCCCGCGCCGTCGGCACCGACCAGGGTCTGGAACGGCGCGCCGTGCTGCGCGCCCGTGCGATCGTCCACGAAGACCATGTCGCCGCCGTCGAAATCGACCGACGATAGTCGGCGGTTGAAATGGAACTGCGCGCCTGCGGCGTCGGCCAGTCCCAGCAGGGTCAGGTTGAGATCGCCGCGATGGATCGACCAGATCACCTCGCTGTCGTCGCGACCGTAGCGCTGCAACTGCACGCGGCCGTCGAGGAAGTGCACCATGCGCCCGCGCATCATCACCGCCTGGCGCATCACCGCTTCTTCGGCGCCCGCCTGCTGCAGCGCGTAGCGCCCGCGCTCGGCGAGGGCGAGGTTGATCGACCGCCCGCCCTCGTAACCCTTGATGCGCGGATCGCCGCGCTTTTCGTAGACATCCACGTCCCAGCCGCGCCGGGCGAGCAGGGTGGCCAGCAGCGCCCCGGCCAGACCGGCGCCGATGATGGAGATAGGGCGGGTGCCGGTCATACGTGCGCGCCCCAAGACTGAACGGTGCGCACGAAACGCAGCACGTCCGCATGCGTGTTGTACAGCGGCGCCGGCGAGATACGGATCACGTCGGGTTCGCGCCAGTCGCCGATCACACCCTGGCTGCCCAGGAATTCGAACAGCGCGCGCCCGGCGCTCCTCCCGGTCATGCCGCGTCCGCCGATCACCCGCAACGAAAGCTGTGCGCCGCGGCGCTCGGGTTCGCGCGGCGTGGCGATCTGCAACAGGTCGCCGAGCTCCTCGCGGATCAGCGCTTCCAGGTATCCGGTGAGGCGCAGCGACTTCTCGCGCAGCGCGGGCATGCCCGCGCGATCGAACAGCTCCAGCGAGGCGCGTAACGGCGCCAGACCCAGGATCGGCGGGTTGCTCAGCTGCCAGCCGTCCGCGCCGGGCGTCGGATTGAATGCAGGACCCATCCGGAAGCGCACGTCCTTGTCGTTGCCCCACCAGCCGGCGAAGCGCGGGCGATCGGTGTGTGCATGGCGCTCGTGCACGAAGCAGCCGGCCACCGCGCCGGGACCGGAATTCATGTATTTGTAGTGGCACCAGGCTGCGAAATCCGCGCCGCTGTCGTGCAGTTGCAACGGCAGGTTGCCGGCGGCGTGTGCCAGGTCGAAGCCGACGATGCAGCCTGCGGCGTGCCCCAGGCGCGTGATCTCCTGCAGGTCGAACGCCTGTCCGGTGCGGTACTGCACTCCAGGCCACAGGATCATGGCCAGTCGTTTGCCGTTTTCGGCGATGGCGCGCTCGATCGCCCGCATCGAGATCGTCCCGTCGGGCTCGTCCGGCTCGACTTCGATCAGCGTGTGCCCGGGCGGCAGGCCGCGGTATTTCAGCTGCGATTCCACGGCATAACGGTCGGACGGGAACGCGCCGGCCTCGATCATGATCGCGGTGCGTTCGAGGCTGGGCTGGTAGAAGCTGATCATCATCAGGTGCAGGTTGACGGTCAGCGAGTTCATCGCCACCACTTCGTGCGGCTGCGCGCCGACCACGCGGGCCAGGGGTTCGCGCACCAGCTCGTGGTAGGGCATCCATTGCGCCTGGCCGGTGAAGTGGCCTTCGACGGCCTCGGTCGCCCACTTGTCCAGAACCTCTTCCACGTGCGCGCGCGCGCCCTTCGGCTGAAGGCCCAGGGAGTTGCCGCAGAAATAGGCCTGCACATTGCCGCCGTGTTGCGGTATCAGGAACTCGTCGCGCAGGGCGCGCAGCGGATCGGCGGCGTCCTGAGCCTGGGCGTAGGCGTCGGTGAACAGATCAGTCATGGCCCTTCATTGTAGGAGCGCCGCTTCGGCGCGACGGGATGGCGATGGAGTCGCGCCGAAGCGGCGCTCTAC
>NZ_JAKPBV010000004.1:0-43640 GCF_022662515.1 Lysobacter sp. M15
GTGCCCGCGCGGCTTCGCCGCCCGGGGCGGGCTCGGCCGCGGCCCCCACCCGCCGCTCTACACGAAACGCGATTTCGGCAAACCCAGCCATTCCAGCGCCGTGCCGTGGTACAGCCGGGCCTGCTCCGCCTCGCCCAGCTCAAGCTTTGCGATGCCCGCGCCGGGCTCCTGCTCGCCCAGCGGGAACGGGTAATCGGTGCCCAGCATCACCTGCGATACGCCGCAGCTCTCGATCAGATAGCGCAGCGCGCGCGGATCGGCGACCCATGAATCGAAATACAGCCTGGACAGGTATTCGCGCGGATTGCGGAAGTTGTCGGTGGCCACCAGATCGGGACGCATGTTGAATCCGTGTTCGATGCGGCCGATGGTGTAGGGGAAGCTGCCGCCGCCATGGGCGAGGCAGACACGCAGGTCGGGCAGGCGCTCCAGCACGCCGCCGAAGATCAGGCTGCAGGCCGCGCGCGACTGTTCGGCGGGCATGCCCACCAGCCACGGCAGCCAGTACTTGGGCATGGTGTCGCTGCCCATCATGTCCCAGGGGTGCACCAGGATCGCCGCACCCAACTCGCTCGCCGCCTGGAAGAATTCGAACAGCTCCGGTGCATCCAGGTTCCAGTGCCCGGAGGCCTCGGTAGCGACATGCGAACCGATCTGTACGCCTTGCAGGCCGAGCTGGTCCATGCAGCGTTCGAGTTCCTGGACCGCCAGGCGTGGCGACTGCAGCGGCACGGTGCCGATCCCCGCGTAGTGCCTGGGGTAGGCGCGACAGGTCTCGGCCATGTGCTCGTTGAGCGACTGGTGAAGCTCCAGCGCATGGTGCGGCCTGGCCCAGTAACTGAACATCACCGGGACCGTGCTGATCACCTGAACCTGCACGCCGAAGCGGGCGTAGTCGTCGATGCGGATCTTCGGGTCCCAGGTCTTGGGCCAGATCTCGCGGAAGAACTTGCCGTCCTTGTAGATCCGGTGGCGACCGTCGTCGCCATGGTGGATCACCGGGAATCGCGCATCGCCGTATTTCGTCGCCAGATCGGGCCAGTCCCGCGGCAGGTGATGGGCATGGGTGTCGATCTTGAGCATGGGCCAGAGTTTACTGGTCCGTGCGTGTGGGAGCGGTTCCGCCATCGGCCGCGCCTGGCGCGCGATGGATCACGCCGTCCTTCATCACGAAACCCACCTCGTGCAGGGTCGCGACGTCTGTCGCCGGATCGCGGTCCACGGCGATCAGATCGGCCAGATAGCCGGGCAGGATGCGACCGAGCGAATCCTGCATGCCGAGCACCGCCGCGCCGTTGCGGGTGGCTGCCCGGATCGCCTCGGCCGCAGGCACGCCGCTGGCGACGTACAGGCCGATCTCATCGGCGGTCGCGGTCGGTTCGAAACTAGGGCCGCCGTCGGTTCCCAGGCCCAGCGGGATGCCCGCGCGCCATGCACGTCCGGGTCCGGCGATCCCCGCATCGGCCCAGGCGCGGAGCTCCTCACCCGACTTGCCGTCGCTGCCGCCGGCGAACATGTCGAGCTTCGAACGCACGAAGCGGGCGATGAAGGCGGTCGGCACGAGGTAGGCGTCCTGTTCGCGAAACAGCCGGGCCGACTCGTCGTCGAAGTAGGTGCCGTGCTCGATGGTGCGTACGCCCTGCGTCAGAGCCAGCTTGATCGCCGCGGTGCTGTGCGCATGCGCGGCCACCGGGCGTCCGGCCTGCTGCGCCGCGGCGGCGACCGCCTGCATTTCGTCCTCGAACAGGATGGGGGCCGCGTCGGCGCGGCCTCCTGCTTCGCGGCCCGATCCGGACACCGTCACCTTGATCCAGTCCGAGCCGCGTTCGATGTTCTCGCGTACCGCGCGCCGGCACGATTCCACGCCGTCGCACCCCGCGGGGCGATAAGGAATATCGCCGGCGACCGGCGCTTTCGCGCCGTGGCCGCCGGTGCGCGAGATGATCCGGCCTGCGGCCACGATGCGCGGCCCGGCCACGTCCCCGCGTGCGATCGCATCGCGCAAGGCGAGGGTCACACCGCTGTTGTCGCCCACGTCGCGGACCGTGGTGACGCCGGCATCGAGCAGGCGTCGCGCATAGCCGGCCGCCGCCAGTGCCAGTCGCGCCTCGGAGGCGTTGGTGGCCGCATCCGAATCCATGATGATCGCCAGGTGCATGTGCAGATCGATGAGACCCGGCAGCAGGTACTTGTCGGAGAGATCCACCAGGCGGGCTCCGGAGCCGTAAGTACCCGCAGGCCTGAATCCGGCTTCGACCGAGACGATCCTGCCGTCGCGGACCACGACGGTATGCGCTCCCACCGCCGGCTCACCCGGATTGGCGAGCACATGCCCGGCGTGGATGACGATCGCGGGCGAAGGTTCCGGGGGTTTCGGCGCCTGGGCCGAGGCGGGGAAGGCGACGGCCAGCAGGATCAGCAGCGCAGTCCGGACTACCGAGGATGTCATGCCATATCTCGCGTTGTTGCCGATTCGCAATGCCTGGCAGGCACCGCATTGGACTGCGCCATGCGATCGTTCCCGTTGGTGCAGGCCTGCGAGTTTATCCGGCTCCCGGCAACGGCCGTTGCCCGGGTGCAGGTTTCAGCGCAAGTCGCGGGATGAAGATCAGGTATCGGGCATCACATACCGGGATGGCGCCGGGTTGAGGTGCCCGCAGGCCTTGCAGGTGCGGTGTTCCCTGGAGGAGTAGAACCGGTCGAACACCGGTGGGAAATCCTTCTCGATGTCGTGCAGGTGGAAGTACTCCGCGTAGACCTGCGCGTTGCAGTTGTCGCAGAACCAGAGCAGTCCGTCGTCCTCATGGGGCAGGCGGCGGCGCTCGATCACCAGACCGATCGAATCGGGACCGCGCTGGGGCGAGTGCGGCACGCGCGGCGGCAGCAGGAAGGTTTCGCCGGCCCGGATCGGGATGTCGCGGAGCTTGCTGCTTCCATCAGGCATGGGCTCCTGGATCCGCAGCGTCATCTCGCCCTCGAGCTGGTAGAACCACTCCGCGCCTTCGTCCCAGTGGTAGTCGGTGCGCTGGTTGGGTCCGCCGACCACCATCACGATGAACTCGCCGTCGTAGATGCATTTGTTCCCGACCGGCGGCTTGAGCAGATGGCGGTGGTCTTCGATCCACTGCTGGAAGTTGATGGGATTGGGCAGCATGTCTTTTCTCCTTGCAGGCGTCCGCGGGCGTTCCCGGGCGCGCAGAGCGATTTCGCCAGGATGCGGTGGTGCCTACGTCTCCACCGGAATGACCGCCACACACTTGAGCTCGATCGCGATCGGCGTCGGCAGCGCGGTGATGCCCAGCGTGGTGCGGCAGGGCGCGGTCGCCGCGTCCGGGAAGAACTCGGCCCAGACCGCGTTGTACGCCTTGAAGTCGCGGGTCATGTCGGTGAGGTACACGGTCACGTCGACCAGGTCCTCCCAGCGCGCCCCCGCGGCCTCGAGCACGGTGCGGACGTTGGCGAATACCGCGCGCGCCTGGGCTTCGATGTCGTACTTGCGCACCCGCCCGTCGGCGAAGTATTCGTTGCCGGCGATGGCATTGGTCTGCGGGTCGCGCGGCCCGATTCCCGAGAGGAACAGCAGGCCGCCCACGCGACGCGCATGCGGATAGATGCCGACGGCTTTTGGCGCCGCACCGGCGTGGATCGCTTCACCCATCTCAGCGATCCTCCCGGTCGCTGCCGATGCGTTCGAGCGCGGCCGCATACTGGGCTTCGAGCGCCGGCGCACCGTCGATGTCCAGCCCCAGGTCGTGCACGCGGCCGTCGCGCAGGGTGTAGACCCATCCGTGCACCGACAACGGCTGCCCGCGCGCCCACGCGTCCTGGACCATCGTGGTCTGGCACACGTTCACTACTTGCTCCAGGGCGTTGAGCTCGCACAGGCGGTCGTGGCGCAGGTGCTCGCCTTCGACTCCCGCGAGCAGCGCCTCGTGCTTGTGGCCCACGTCGGCCACGTGCCGGATCCAGTTGTCCGCCAATCCCAGGCGCAGGCCGTGCAGGGCCGCCGCCACGCCGGCGCACCCGTAATGCCCGACGACCAGGATATGCTCGACCTTGAGCACGTCGACCGCGTACTGGATCACCGACAGGCAATTGAGGTCGGTATGCACCACGACATTGGCGATGTTGCGATGGACGAAAACCTCGCCCGGGGCCATGTCCACGATCTGGTTCGCCGGAACCCGGGAATCCGAGCATCCGATCCACAGGTACTTCGGCGACTGCTGGCGCGAGAGCCGTTCGAAGAAGCCCGGGTCCTCCGCCTGGATGCGGGCGGCCCAGGCACGGTTGTTGCGCAGCAGATCGTCGAGACGGCTCATGCGGGCATTATTCCAGACCTCATCCTGTGGAAGCGGCCTTGGCCGCGATTGCTTTTCCTTCAGTACTGTTTGGACGCGCGCAAAGGCATTCGCGGCCAAAGCCGCTCCCACTACATCCCATCACAGCGCGATGCCGACATTCTTCGCTTCGGTGAAGAAGCGCATCGCCTCCATGCCGCCTTCGCGTCCCATCCCCGACTGCCCCATGCCGCCGAACGGGGTGCGCAGGTCGCGCATGAGCCAGCTGTTGATCCACACGATCCCGGCCTGCAGGCGTGCGGCGAGCCCGTGCGCGCGCTGCAGGTCCCGTGTCCAGAGCGATGCGGACAGTCCGTAGTCGCCCGCATTCGCCAGGCGCAGCGCTTCCTCATCGCTGTCGAACGGCTGCAGGGTGACCACCGGGCCGAAGATCTCCTCGCGGTTGGTCGCGCACTCCGGGCCGAGGCCCTCGATCACGGTCGGCGCGACGAACCAGCCAGGGCGGGGCAGGGCGTCGCCGCCGCACAGGATCGTGCCGCCTTCCGCGCGCGCGCGCGCGATCGCGGCCACCACCTTGTCGAAATGCGCCTGCGAGACCAGCGGACCGAGTTCGGTCGCCTCGTCGAGCGGGTCGCCTTCGCGCAACACGATCGCCCGTTTCACCAGCGCATCGCGGAATTCCCCGTAAATCGCGCGCTCGACCAGGATGCGCGATCCGCACAGGCAGATCTGCCCGGAATTCTGGAACGCCGAGCGCACGATCGTGTCGAGCTGGGCGCGCCAGTCGCTGTCGGCGAACACCAGGGTGGGGTTCTTGCCGCCGAGTTCCAGCGACACCTTCTTAAGCATCGGGCCGGCGATGCCGGCGATGCGCCGTCCCACTACGGTGCTGCCGGTGAAGGACACCGCCTTGATCCGCGGATGCGCCACGATCGCCTCGCCGGCGTCGGCGCCGGGTCCGTGAACGATATTGAGCACGCCGCGGGGAAAGCCGATCTCCGCCGCGAGTTCGCCCAGCATCGTGGCGGTGTGCGGCGTGACTTCGGACGGTTTGGCGACCACCGTATTACCGGCCGCGAGCGCGGGCGCGATCTTCCAGGTGAACAGGTACAGCGGGAGGTTCCAGGGCGAGATCGTGCCGACGACGCCCAAGGGCTGGCGCAGGGTGTAGTTGAGCCCGGCCTGGCCGTGGTGCGACTCGCTGGCGAACTGGGTCGCCGCATGCGCGAAAAAGCGCAGGTTGGCCACCGCACGCGGGATTTCGATGTCGCGCGCAAGCCTGACTGGCTTGCCGCCATCGCGCGCCTCGGCGCGGGCGAAGGTTTCGGTACGCGCCTCGAGCGCGTCGGCGAGCTTCTCCAGCCAACGCGCGCGTTCCGTACTGGGCAGCGACGACCAGGCCGGAAACGCACCTTCGGCCGCGGTCACCGCCGCATCGACATCGGCCGCATCGCCGCTGGCGACCTGCGCGAACGTCGCGCCCACGGCCGGATCGGCAACGTCCAGCCAGCGGCCGCTGTGCGGCTGCGTGGCAGCGCCGTTGATCCAGTGGGGCAGGCGGTCCATGGCGCTAGCTTACCGGCCCGCGCAGCCCGGCCGTCGCGCGCGGCTTTATCGCTGACAGGCAGGGCACAGGTACAGGCGCCGGGAACCGGTTTCCAGGCGCAGGATCGACGCGGCGCAGGTGGGGCATGGCAGGCCCTCGCGGTCGAACACCGCAAAGCGGAAGCCGTCCGGAGTGTCGGTGAGGTAGTCGCTTTTCATGCCCGCAGCTGCCTCGATGCCGCGGCTACGATAGCTGCGTCGCGGCACGTCGAGCAGCGCTTTCGCCAGTCGGCGCAACTGCGCTGCATCGAGCTCGCCTGGATGCCGTTGCGGCCGCAGGCGTGCGTGGAACAGCACCTCGCTGCGCAGGTAGTTGCCCATCCCCGCAAGGAAGGCCTGGTCGAGCAGCAATGAACCGAGGCTGCGATTGCGGAAGCGCGGTTGGCGGAGTCGGTCGACGATGTGGCTGGCATCGAGCGCGGGGTCCAATAGATCCGGTCCCAGCCTGCTCAAAAAGGCATGGGTTTGAATTTCGTCATCGCGGAGGATTGCCACATCGGAGGCCGAGTACAGGCGCAGTGCGACATCTGCCGTCTCCAACTCGACCCGCAGCGAACGGCTGGCATGCGCGGCATCGCCCGGCGCCTCGATCCGCCATACGCCGTACAGCTGGTTGTGGCTGTACAGGGTCAGCCCGTTGTCGAAGCGGGTGAGCAGGGCCTTGCCGTGCGGGGTGATGGCTTCGATCCGGCTCCCGAGCAGACGTCGTTCGAATCGCTTCAGTGCCGGGAAGGCGAGCCACACGCGCACCAGCTCCCGGCCCAGTGCCGCGGCGGCGAGCCGGTCGGCGGCGCGCCGGATTTCCGGCCCCTCCGGCACCTCAGATCGAGGCCATGCGCCCGCCGTCGACGGCCAGCGAGACGCCGTTGACGTAGCCGGCGGCGGGCGCGCACAGGAAGGCGATCACCGCGCCGATCTCGGACGGCTGCGCGAAGCGCCCGGCCGGCACGCCGGCGCGCATCGCCTTGCGGACGTCCTCTTCGGACCTGCCTTCCTTGGCCATGCGCTCGCGCACGATCTGTTCGACGCGTCCGGTTTCGGTGTAGCCGGGCAGCACGTTGTTGACCGTGATGCCCTCGGGCCCGAGTTCGCGCGAGAGCGTCTTGGCCCAGCTGGCGACCGCGCCGCGCACGGTATTGGACACGCCGAGGTTGGCGATTGGCTCACGTACCGAGGTCGAAACGACATTAACGATCCGGCCCCAGGCCGCGGCGCGCATTCCGGGCAGTACCGCCTGCACCAATGCGTGGTTGGCGATGAGGTGCTTGTTGAACGCATCCAGGAAGGCCGCGATCTCGGCGCTATGCGCCGGTCCGCCGGGCGGGCCGCCGGTATTGTTGACCAGGATATGGACCGGTCGATTCGCAGCGAGCGCAGAGACCGCCTGGCTGAGCTCGAAGGTGTGCGCGACATCGGCGGCGATCAGGCCGTGCCGCTGGCGGTCGGCGCCGGGCAGGGCGGCGACCACGTCGCGCAGTGCGTCCTCGCGCCGTGCCAGCACAGTGACATCGGCGCCCAGCAGCGCCAGTTCCTGCGCGGCCGCCAGGCCGATGCCTTCCGAGGCGCCGCACACCAGGGCATGCCGGCCGTGCAGGTTCAGATCCATGCGGATGCTCGATGACCAGGTGCCCGCATTGTATCGGCGGTGGGCCCGCAGGCGCCGCGCGTCTCCAGCGTCAGGCGCGCGAGCCCAGCGACTGGACCATGCGCGCGCGCAGCATGTCGTCGTTGTCGGCGTGCGGCGGCGCGATTTCCCGCAGCGAGAACCCGCGCTCGAGCGCGTCCGCTTCGTCCAGTCCGTCCAGGGCCACGAACTCCGCGTCCATCAAGGCCGCGCGCGCGCTGTCTTCGCTGTCGTAGGCCAGGGTATTGCCGTCGCTGTCGAACACTTCCGCCGTGCCCGCTTCGCGCACGCGCAGGCGCGCCCAGACGATCGTGCGCCCGAGCGAAGCCAGCCACCACTGGGTGTCGGCTTCGGTCATGGCGCCGCCATCCCCCACAGGTAAAGCACGCCGCCGGCCAGCACGCCCAGCAGGATCGTGGCCAGCGAAATCCGCGCCGGCGTGGCCAGGCCGGTGAATGCGTGGTCGCGCACCTCGCGATAATCGCCCGCCAACAGCCACCACAGCGCCGACGGCCTGAGGAAGGCGCCGTTGCCCAGCCGCGCCTTCACCTGCGGATGCCGGTCGCGGATGTGTACCAGCGCCAGCGGCCAGAAGATCACGAACGCGCACGCGCCGGCGATGGCGATGGCGAAGAACAGCAGGGCGAGGAACAGGATCACTCAGAACTCCGCATGGCCCGGCGCGCGCGGATACGGAATCGCGTCGCGGATGTTGGACAGGCCGCACACGTACACCACCAGGCGTTCGAAACCCAGGCCGAAGCCGGCGTGCGGCACGCTGCCGTAGCGGCGGAAGTCGCGGTACCAGCCGTAATGCGCCGGATCGAGTCCGAACTGGGCCATGCGCGCGTCGAGCACGTCCAGCCGTTCCTCGCGTTGCGAACCGCCGATGATCTCGCCAATGCCCGGCGCCAGCACGTCCATCGCGGCGACGGTTTTGCCGTCGTCGTTCAGACGCATGTAGAACGCCTTGATGTGCTCGGGGTAGTTGGTCACAACCACCGGGCGGCCGACATGGGTCTCGGTCAGCCAGCGCTCGTGTTCGGTCTGCAGGTCCAGGCCCCATTCCACGGGGAAATCGAACGTCTGCCCCGACTTCTGCAGCAACGCCACCGCCTCGGTGTAATCGATGCGTTCGAACGGCGCGTTGACGAAGGCCTCCAGGCGAGCGATCGCGTCCTTCTGCACGCGCTCGGCGATGAAGGCCATGTCGTCGCTGCGCTCGTGCAGCACTGCGCGGAACAGGTATTTGAGGAAATCCTCGGCCACGCGCGCGTCCTCGGCCAGGTCGGCGAAGGCGATTTCCGGCTCCACCATCCAGAACTCGGCCAGGTGGCGGGTGGTGTTGCTGTTTTCGGCGCGGAAGGTCGGCCCGAAGGTGTAGACCTTGCTCAAGGCCAGGCAGTAACCCTCGACGTTGAGCTGGCCGGACACGGTGAGGAAGGTTTCCCGGCCGAAGAAGTCGCGGCCGAAATCGACCTCGCCGCGGTCGTCGCGCGGCAGGTTGGCCAGGTCCAGGGTCGAGACCCGGAACATCTGGCCGGCGCCTTCCGCGTCGGAGGTGGTCACGATCGGCGTGTTGATCCAGTAATAGCCGTGTTCGTGGAAGTAGCGGTGCACGGCCTTGGCCAGGCAGTCGCGGATGCGCGTCACCGCGCCGAACAGATTGGTGCGCGGGCGCAGGTGCGCGACCTCACGCAGGAATTCCAGAGAATGGGCCTTGGGCTGGATCGGATAGGTCTCCGGATCGTCCACCCAGCCCACGACCTCGACGCGATCGGCCTGGATCTCGAACGCCTGTCCCTGGCCCTGCGACCTGACCAGCGTGCCCGTAGCCACCACCGCGCATCCGGCGGTGAGCTTCTTCACTTCCTCCTCGTAGTTCGCCAGCGCGCTCGGCGCGACCACCTGGATCGGGGCGAAGCACGAGCCGTCGCTGACGTTGACGAAGCTCAGGCCGGCCTTGGAGTCGCGCCGGGTGCGCACCCAGCCCTTGACCGTGACTTCGCCCCCTTCCGGCACGTGGCCGGCTAGTGCCTGGGCGACGCTGATGGCGGTCATGGCGTGGTCCGCCTGCTGAACGATGGGGTCATGGCTTGAATTCCGGCGGATCGAATCGACATAAGACAGACAGTTTAGCCAAGGTAGAATCGCCGCATGGCCATCACCCTCGCTCCCGCCGCCCTGGAACGCATCCAGGGCTATCTCGCCGAAACACCCGGCGCAGTCGGGTTGCGATTCGGCGTGAAACGCACCGGCTGCTCCGGATGGGGCTACGTCGTGGACCTAGCCACCGAGCAGCGCGAAGGCGATACCCGGTTCGAGCAGGACGGGATCGTCGTGCTGGTCGATGCCGACAGCCTGGCGCTGGTCGACGGAACCCAGATCGATTTCCTCAAGCAGGGACTCAACGAGCAATTCGTGTTCCGCAACCCGAACGTCCAGGCCGAATGCGGCTGCGGGGAGAGCTTCACGACCAACGCCGAAGCGGCGTAAGCGCATCGGCCCAGTCACGTGGGAGCGGCCCTGGCCGCGGATGCTTCTCTTGGACCCCTTGGGCGACGCAAACAGCATCGCAGCCGAGGCCGCCGCTACAGAGCAATCGCTCGCGCTGGACTAACTTCCGGCACAGACTGTGGCAACGGCGACCCACTAGACTCACCCGGGATTGTTTTCGGGGAGTAGTGCATGAACAAGCTGTCTCTGGTGGCCCTGCTATGGCTGGTTGCCCTGTCCGCCTTCGCCCAGCAGGGTGATGAAGGCAAGCGCCTGAACGCGTTTTTCGCCCAGGAATGGGAGCGCGGGCTGCAGGAAAGCCCCGAGGCTGCCAGCGCCGAGGGCGACCGCCGCTTCAACGATCGCTGGACCGACATGAGTCCCGAGGCGATCCAGGCACGCGAAGCCGCCGACCGTGCGGCGCTGGAGCAGCTGCACGGCTTCGACCGCAACAAGCTCTCCTCTGCCGACCAGCTCAACTACGACACCTACGAGTGGCAGCTGCAGCGTGCGATCGAGCGGCAGAAGTTCCGCGAACACCTGCAGCCGATCAGCCACCAAGGCGGCCCGCAGACGCTCGATGGCATCGTCGAAGTGCTGCCGTTCGCCGATGAACGCGACTACCGCGACTGGCTCAAACGGCTGGATGCGGTGCCCGCACGCCTGGAACAGGTGCAGGCCCTCGGCCGGCAGGGCATGGCCGAAGGGCTCATGCCGCCCAAGGTGCTGATGCAGCGGGTGCCCGCGCAGATCGCCGCGCAGGTGGTCGACGATCCGGCGAAGAGCCCGTTCTACAAGCCGTTCCTGAAATTCCCTGACAGCGTTCCCGCGAACGTCCGCCAGACGCTACAGGCGGAGGCCGGGCGCCTGATCATGGAAAAAGTCGTGCCGGCCTATCGCCAGTTCGGCGCGTTCTTCAACGACGAATATCTGCCGCGGGCGCGGGCTTCCATCGCCGCGGCCGACCTGCCCGATGGCAAGGCGTATTACGACTTCCAGGCCGGCTACTACACCACCACCGACCTGACCGCCGAGCAGATCCACGCGATCGGCCTGAAGGAAGTCGCCCGGATCCGCACCGCGATGGAAAAGGTCAAGGACGAGGCCGGCTTCAAGGGCTCGATGGCCGAATTCTTCACCTTCCTGCGCAGCGATCCGCGCTTCTTCGAGAAGACCCCCGAGGCGCTGCTGCAGCGCTACCGCGCCGTCTCCAAGCTCATCGATCCCGAGCTGGTGAAAGTGTTCGGCACGATCCCGCGCCTGCCATACGGAGTACGCCCGATTCCGGACAACATCGCGCCCGATACCACGACCGCCTATTACCAGGGCGGCGCCAGCGACGGCACCCGGGCAGGCTACTACTACGTCAACCTGTACAAGCCCGAGGTGCGTCCGACCTGGGAAATGATGGCCCTGTCGCTGCATGAGGCGGTCCCAGGTCACCACTTCCAGTTCGCGCGCGGTCTGGAGCTGCCGGACGCGCCGATGTTCCGCAAGACCGCCTACTTCGTGGCGTACAGCGAGGGCTGGGGCCTGTACGCCGAGCAGCTTGGCTACGACATGGGCCTGTACTCCGATCCCTACGACCGCATGGGCCAGCTGGCCTACGAGATGTGGCGGGCAGTGCGCCTGGTGGTGGACACGGGGATGCACGCGAAAGGCTGGACCCGCGAGCGCGCGATCGAGTACTTCAGCGAAAACTCGCCCAAGACCCGCCAGGACGTGGTCAACGAGATCGACCGTTACATCGACTGGCCGGGCCAGGCTCTGGCCTACAAGATCGGCCAGCTCAAGATCTCCGAGCTGAGAGAGCGGGCGAGCCAGGCCCTGGGTCCCAAGTTCGACCTGCGGGCCTTCAACGATGCCGTCCTGGAAACCGGCTCGGTGCCGCTGGAGGTGCTCGAGCGCCATATCGACGCCTGGATCGCGGGTAGGGCGGGTCTTGACCCGCCATCGCCGAATCCACCACCCAGCAGTGGCGGCTGAGCCGGACGGCGGGTCAAGACCCGCTTCGCGTCGATTTGCCGCTAACCCCTTGAACCTGCCATAATTTCTGGCTTCCCGCGGCCCGCCGTCGGGGAGCCCTTGCTCCACCGCGCCCAAGCCCGGGCACCGGGGAGCTGCCGGTCCGGCCAGATCCGGGCATGCCGGCATCCACAAGGAAAACAACATGCGTCATTACGAAATCGTGTTCCTGGTCCATCCGGACCAGAGCGAGCAGGTGCCGGCGATGATCGAGCGCTACAAGTCGCTGATCGAAAACGGCAACGGCAAGATTCACCGGCTCGAGGACTGGGGCCGTCGTCAGCTGGCCTATCCGATCAACAACCTGGTCAAGGCCCACTACGTGCTGTTCAACGTCGAGGCCGACCAGTCGGTGCTCAACGAGCTGGTGGAGGGCTTCCGCTTCAACGATGCGGTCCTGCGCCATCTGGTCATGCGCCGCGATGACGCGGTGACCGAGCAGTCGCTGATCATGAAGAACAAGGACGAGAAGGGCGACAAGCCCGAACGTCGCCGCCGCGATGAGGACGAAAGCGTGGGCATCAGCCCTGTCGAAGCGTCCGACGACAACGCCGCCGAAGCCGCCTAAGGAACCGCTCCCATGTCCAAGTTTTTCCGCCGCCGCAAGTACTGCAAGTTCACTGCCGAGGGCGTCAAGGAGATCGATTACAAGGATCTCAACACCCTGCGCCAGAACCTCACCGAGAACGGCAAGATCGTGCCCAGCCGCATCACCGGCACCAAGTCGCGCTACCAGCGCCAGCTGGCCACCGCGGTGAAGCGTGCGCGCTTCCTGGCTCTGATCCCGTATACCGACAACCACAACGTCTGACCTTCCTTCCTCTCCCCCCGCTGGCGGAGAGGATCGAGTGGCGAACTTCCCGTCCATTCGGACAGCAACGGTTGCGGCGCGAATGCGCCGCTAACGAATGATGCTCTTCAAGAGCACGGAGCAATGAAATGGAACTGATCCTTCTGCAGAAGGTCGTGAACCTCGGCAATCTCGGCGACAAGGTCAACGTCAAGCCGGGCTACGGCCGCAACTTCCTGGTGCCACAGGGCAAGGCCGTGCCGGCCACCGCCGCCAACGTCGCCGAGTTCGAGGCCAAGCGCGCCGAGTACGAGGCCAAGGCCAAGGAAGCCCTGACCGGCGCCGAAGGCCGCAAGGCCAGGCTCGAAGGCGCGAGCGTGACCATCTACGCCAACGCCTCGACCGAAGGCAAGCTGTACGGCTCGGTCGGCCCGCGCGAGATCGCCGACGCCCTGACCAAGGCGGGCACGCCGGTCGAGAAGTCCGAAGTCGTGCTGGGCGAGGGCGCGTTCCGTCACATCGGCGAATACGAAGTCCTGCTGCATCTGCACGCGGACGTCGAAACGCCGGTGAAGGTGGTGATCGAGCCGGAAGCGGCCTGATCGCGGCCACAGCCAGAACGCATCGCACTGGAACGGGCGCCGCAAGGCGCCCGTTCTGCTTTTGCTCTTCCATCCAGCAGCCAGCTCATCCGAAAACCCGAAGGGCGGCGGCCATGGATGGCCGCCGTTTTCGGACCGAGGCAGGATGCCGAGTCCGAAAATGGCGACAGCACCGCACATTCCCTGAGCGGTGTTGATTTCACGTGTAGGTGCTTTCTTTGGTTACTTTCTTTGCACCAGCAAAGAAAGTAACTCGCCTTGAGGCGAAAGCTCTTGATCTTGAATCCGAGCCCCAGAAGGACGATCGATACGTCACGTATGCTTGGCAGTATCAGGAGCGAAGGTCAACCGCTTTCGCCTGCCGGCGAGGTACTTTCTTTTGCTGGCCCAAAAGAAAGTACCCAAAGAAAACGGCCTCCCTCGTGACGTCAAACCCGCTCACGGGATATGCGGTGCCGCAACCATTTTCGGACTCGCCATCCATGGCTCGGTCCGAAAACGCCGGCCATCCATGGCCGGCGCCCTACGGGTATCCGTATTCGTTGGCGACTCGGCGAAGATCAAGAGCGCCTGGGACTGTCGTGCTGACCGACAGGCAGCCGTGAAACACGGCAGTCGCGCCGGGTGAGACGGCGACCGTCTATCTGTGAGTCGGTTTATCCACAGCTTGTTCCGTCGCCAGTTCACAGCCATCCGACCTACGATGCCCGCTTCACACGAGCACGCTCGACAAGAACAACAACAACCGGCCGCAACGACGGTCCGTTCGAGGGAGTCGCACGACTGATGAGCGCACGCCAGGGGTTGCGTTCCGACTACGGTCGGTCCGACAGCAAGATCGAACAGCTTCGGGTACCGCCCCAATCGATCGAAGCCGAGCAGGCCGTGCTCGGCGGTCTGATGCTGGCCCCCGAAGCCTTCGACCGGGTGGCCGACCAGCTCACCGAGGGCGACTTCTACCGGCGCGACCACCAGCTCATCTACCGCGCGATCCGCGAGCTGGCCGAAAAGAGCAAGCCCTACGACGCGGTCACCCTGGGCGAGTGGTTCGAATCGCAGGGCCTGGCCGAACAGGTGGCGGGCGGCGCGTATCTGGTGGAACTGGCCAGCACCACGCCATCGGCCGCCAACATCAAGGCCTATGCCGAGATCGTGCGCGACAAGGCGATCCTGCGCCAGCTGATCGAGGTCGGCACCGGCATCGTCAACGACGGCTTCCAGCCCGAGGGCCGCGAGAGCAGCGAACTGCTGGCCAAGGCCGAGCAGGAGGTCTTCGCCATTGCAGAGGCCGGCGCCCGTGGCCGCACCGACTTCACGCCGGTCAACAAAGCGATGGCCGAGGCCTTCGACGTGCTGCAGACGCGTTATGCCAACGGCGGCGGCATCACCGGTCTGCCGACCGGCTACACCGAATTCGACGAGATGACCGCCGGCCTGCAGCCCACCGATCTGCTGATCCTGGCCGCGCGACCGTCGATGGGCAAGACCACGCTGGCGCTGAACATGGCCGAGTACGCGGCCATGAAGACCAAGAAGGCCGTGGCGGTGTTCTCGATGGAAATGTCGGCCAGCCAGCTGGCGCTGCGCCTGATTTCCTCGGTCGGCAGGGTCAACGCCACCCGCCTGCGCACGGGCCAGCTGGAGGACGAGGACTGGAGTCGCGTGACCAGTGCGATCCGGCTGATCCGCGATACCCGCATCTTCATCGACGACACGCCGGCGCTGTCGCCGGAAGTGCTGCGCGCCAAGGCCCGCCGGCTCAAGCGCGAGCACGACCTGGGCCTGATCGTGATCGATTACCTGCAGCTGATGGCGGTGCCGGGCAACCAGGAGAACCGCGCCACCGAGATCTCCGAGATCTCGCGCTCGCTCAAGGGCCTAGCGAAGGAACTCAACGTGCCGGTCATCGCGCTGAGCCAGCTCAACCGGTCGCTGGAGACGCGCACCGACAAGCGCCCGGTGATGGCCGACCTGCGCGAATCGGGCGCGATCGAGCAGGACGCCGACGTGATCGTGTTCATCTACCGCGACGAGTACTACAACAAGGACGCCTCGCCGGACAAAGGCCTGGCCGAAATCATCATCGGCAAGCAGCGTAACGGCCCGACCGGCTCGCTCAAGCTCAAGTTCTTCGGCGAATACACCCGCTTCGACAACCTGGCGCACGATTCGGTGGGCAGTTTCGAGTAGCATCCGGGCTGGTCGCAACGCATTGCAGGGAGGCGGTTCGATGCGGATATCGTCACGTCATTTCCCCGCTGGCATGCTCACGTGTGCGCTGCTCGTTGTGGCGTTGTGTCCGCAGCCCGCGCAGGCGGACTCGCCGCTCACCTCGACCGATTTCCACCAGGCCTATCTCGATCTGCCGGAAGTCCGCAAGGCAGCCCAGGCACGCGTGCTCGACGACGCTCTCGCCGATTACATCCTCAGTCCAGGCACGTCCTACGATGAAGCCGCAGCCGTGATCAACGCGCTGGGTTGGGATACGGAGGGAAAAGACAACCATGTGTGTTTGCTGCGCAGGCTCAAGGTCAGCGATCGCCGAGCGTTCGACCGCTTCAAGGCGGGAAAGGGCTCGAGCCGGGTCCTGTTTGCGGTCGGCTACCTCTGGGCGATGGACGATTACTTCGAGACCAGGCGGGCCGAAGCGCTGCTCTGGCAGGCCCGCCGGCAGGCGCCGGAATTCTTCGCCATCGCGCTGATCCATGCGCTGGTGGTCGCGCAATCGGAAGACGTGGGCCGCTGGTGCGATGTATTCCGAGGCCCCAGGGACACGCTGGCCAGGTATCCGAACGGGCTGGAGATGCGCCGGTCGGCGGTCAAGGTCGTGCTGGACTACACCGATATCTATGCCGACGAATGCAAATGACGCTGGTGACTGACTCCACGGTGCGGTTTCGCGTACGCAGCGGTGGCAGCGCTCAAAACGTCGCCCACATCGGCCTCCACCCGTAACGTGGCCAGGTCGTCGCCGCGGGTGCGCCCGCGGTTGAGTATCGCGAGCGGCAACCCTGCCTGTGCAGCCATAAGCGCGAAGCGGTAGCCCGAATAGACCATCAGCGACGAACCGGCGACCAGCATCGCGTCGCAGCCCTGCAGGGCCGACTGGGCGCGCAGGACGCGTTCGCGCGGCACGTTTTCGCCGAAAAATACCACATCCGGCTTGAGCAGGCCGTTGCAGGCTTCACATCGCGGCGGCAAGAAAGCGGCGGTGGCGGCTTCGTCGATATCCGCATCGCCGTCGGGCGCGACATCAGACATTCCAGCGCGCCACCCGGCGTTGCGCTGCACGATCGCCGTCTGCACGGCGCTGCGCGGCAGGCGCGCACTGCACCCCAGGCACGTCACGCCGTCCAGGCGTCCGTGCAGATCGATCACCTGCCTGCTGCCGGCGCGCTGATGCAGGCCGTCCACGTTCTGCGTGACCAGGATCGCCAGGCGCCCGGATGCTTCCAGCTGCGCCAGCGCCGCATGAGCGCCATTGGGCTGCGCCTGCACGAAACGTGGCCAGCCGATGCTGCTTCGCGCCCAGTAGCGGCGATACACGTCCGGATCGCCGGTGAACGCCTGCCAGGTGAGCGGCGGCGAGCGCTTCCACGCGCCACTGCGGTCGCGATAGTCCGGAATGCCCGACGCGGTGCTGCAGCCCGCGCCAGTCAGCACGAAGATGCGCTGGTGGTCCGAGATCCAGCGACGCAATGCCGCAACCGGATCGGCATCTGCGTGGGCAAGGGGTAGATCCACGCCACGATGCTAACGCCATCCGCACTCGCGCGCCGTGCCGGCCTGCGCGTAAAGCGGACGCAACATTGCACGTCCAGCATGGCCGCGCCGGCTGACAGGGGACCGGCATCCCCCTCCAGAGAAGGACGACATCATGCCCCTGCGACATGCCATCCAAGCCATTGCACTGGCCGGCTTCGGTCTGGCCGCATTCGGCGCGTGCGCGGCACAGCCACGCGCCGACGCCCACACGCAGACTGCGCCCGCCGACCGAAGCGATCACCAGGGCCTGATCGTGATCGGCCACCGCGGAGCCAGCGGCTACCGCCCGGAGCACACGCTCGAATCCTATCGGCTGGCGATCCGCCAGGGCGCCGATTTCATCGAGCCCGATCTGGTCGCCACCCGGGATGGCGTGCTGGTGGCGCGGCACGAAAACGAGATCTCCGGGACCACCGACGTCGCGACCCGCCCGCAGTTCGCCGACCGCAAGACCACCAAACTCGTCGACGGCGTGAGCATCACCGGCTGGTTCACCGAAGACTTCACCCTGGCCGAACTCAAGACCCTGCGCGCGAAGGAGCGGATTCCGGCGGTGCGCCCGCAGAACGTGCGTTACGACGGCCAGTTCCAGGTGCCGACCTTCGCCGAGGTGATCCGGCTGGCCAAGCGGGAGAGCCGTCCCGGGCGTCCGATCGGGGTCTATCCGGAGACCAAGCATCCCACCTACTTCGCGTCCGAAGGACGGCGGCTCGACGGTACGCCGATCCACGTCTCGCTCGGCGCCAAGCTGGTGGAGACGCTGGTGGCCGAGGGCTTCACCGATCCACGGCGGGTCTTCATCCAGAGTTTCGAAGTCGCCAACCTGCTCGAACTGAAGCATTCGATCATGCCCGCGCGCGGCGTGTCGTTCCCGCTGGTGCAGCTTTACGACGATTTCAACGACGCCAGCCCTTACGACGTGCGTTACCACGCCGCCCACGGCGGCGACATGCACGCCATCTATGGCGGCCTGGCGAACGTCGCCGAGGGCGGATTGGACAGCGAGACGACGTACGGCGCGCTCGCCACCGAAGCGTCGTTGAACTGGATGAAGGCCAATTACGCCAGCGGCGTCGGGCCATGGAAGGGTAGCTTGCTGCCGCGCGTGTCCCTGGACCCCAAAGTCGACGCAAACGGCGACGGCAAGGCCGAAGTCGGCAGCAGCGGCACCGGGCTGGTCCATCCCATGCTGGGCTGGGCGCTGAAGGCGGGCCTGCAGGTGCACCCGTACACGCTGCGCGCGGAGGAAAGCTACCTGGCGCAGACGCCGGGCGGCATTGCGCAGTCGGTCATGGCCGAAGCCGTGCAGCTCTACGGCCTGGGCGTGCAGGGGTTCTTCATCGACCAGCCGGACATCGGCGTGGCGGCCCGCGAGATCTTCCTCGACATCAGCAGCCCCTGACTGGATTGCCGATTCGTGCAGGGATGCTCACAAGCGACTCACGGGATGACGGGCAAACCGAGCCGTTCCGACTGGGACAAAAAACCGCCCGGATCGCTCCGGGCGGTTTCGTTCGCAAAGGGCGCGGCGCTTACTTCCCACTTTCGGCGGCAGGCTCGGTCGGCGCTTCAACCGGAGGTGCATCGTCGCTGGTGGTCGCATCCAGGCCACGCTTCTTGAGCAGGGGTTCGATCTTCGGCTCGTGCCCGGCGAAGTTGGTGAACAGCTTCGACGCCTCGATGCTGCCGCCCGGGCCGAGCACGTACTGGCGCATGCGGTCGCCGTTCTCGCGGGTCAGGCCGCCGTGCTGCTCGATCCATTCCACCGTGTTGGCGTCCAGCACTTCCGACCAGATATAAGCGTAGTACCCGGCTGCGTAGCCGCCCATGATGTGACTGAAGTAAGGCGTGCGGTAACGCGGCGGCACCGGCGGATAGTCGACACCGTCCTTCTTGAGCGCGGTCGCTTCGAACGCCATCACGCCCGATGCGTCCGGCAGCTGGTCGACCGTGGCCTGGTGCCAGTTCTGGTCGAGCAGCGCCGCGCCGAGGTATTCGGTGGTGGCGAAGCCCTGGTTGAATTTCGAAGCCGCCAGCACTTTGTCCAGCAGTTCCTTCGGCATCGCCTCGCCGGTCTGGTAGTGCTTGGCGTAGTTGGCCAGCACGCTCGGCCAGTCGGCCCACATCTCGTTGACCTGCGAGGGATACTCCACGAAATCGCGCGGCACGTTCATGGTGAAGTAGGGGTACTTCACATCCGAGAAGAAGCCGTGCAGGGCATGGCCGAACTCGTGGAACGTGGTGGTGACCTCGTCCCAGGTCAGCAGCGTCGGCTTGCCGGCCGACGGTTTCGGGATGTTGAGGTGGTTGGCGACCACCGGCTTGTTGCCGATCAGCTCGGACTGGCCCACGTAGGTGTTCATCCACGCGCCGCCGCGCTTGGACTCGCGCGCATAGGGATCGAAGATGAAGATCGACAGCTGCTTGCCGTCCTTGTCGAACACGTCGTAGGTCCAGGTGTCCGGATGGTACTTGGGCAGGTCGGTGCGTTCCTTGAAGCTGATGCCGTAGAGCTGGTTGGCCGCGTAGAACACGCCGTTCTCCAGCACGTTCTTCATCTCCAGGTACGGCTTGAGCTGCGACTCGTCGAAGTTGTACTTCGCCTGGCGCACCTTCTCGGTGTAGTAGGCCCAGTCCCACGGTTCGAGTTGGAAGGTCGGCTCGCCCTTGGCCTTCTGCTCGCTGTCGATCATCGCCTGCAGGTCGGCGGCTTCCTTCTTGGCATTGGCCACGGCCGCAGGCGCCAGCTGGCCGAGCATCTTGTTGACGTTGGCCGGCGATTTGGCGGTTTCATCGGCCAGCACGAACTCGGCCCAGGTGCCGTAGCCGAGCAGCTTGGCCTTTTCGGCGCGCAGCTTGGTGACCTTGGAGACGATCGCGGTGTTGTCCCACTGGTTGCCGCGGCTGCCGCGGGCGACCGAGGCCTTGTGGAGCTTCTCGCGCAGGGCGCGGTTCTCCAGCTGGGATTCGGGCGGCTGGCCGGTGGTGTTGAGCAGGGCGATGACGTACTTGCCTTCGAGCTTGCGGCTCTTGGCAGCTTCCGCCGCACCCGCGATCTGCTCGTCGGTCAGGCCCTTGAGCTCTTCCTTGGTGTCGACCACCACGGCCGAATCGTTCACTTCCGCCAGCACGTTCTGGCTGAACTGGGTGCCGAGCTTGGAGGCCTCGGTATTAATCTCGCGGATGCGCGTCTTGTCCGCTTCCGACAGCGCGGCGCCGGCGCGCACGAAGTCTTCGTAATAGCGTTCCACCAGGCGCAGGCCCTGGTCGTCCAGGCCCAGCCCGGCGCGACCGTCGTACAGGGTCTTGATCCGCGCGAACAGCTTGGGGTTGAGCGTGATCGCATCGCGATGGGCGGAGAACTTGGGCGAGTAGTCGGTCTGCAGCTGCTCGCGCGCGTCGTTGGTGTCGGCGCCGACCAGATTGAAGAAGACGGTGGTGGCGCGGTCCAGCGTGCGCCCGGATTTCTCCAGCGCGACGATGGTGTTGTCGAACGTCGGCTTGTCCGGGTTGTCGGCGATGGCTTCGACTTCCTTCAGTTGCGCAGCCATGCCGGCGTCGAAGGCGGGGGCGAAATCGCTGTCCTTGATCTTGTCGAACTGGGGGTAGTTGAGCGGCAGCGGACTGTCGCTGTCGAACACGCTCGTTTGAAGGGTGCTTTCGGGTGCGGAGCTGGTGGCGGTATTCACGGGCGCGGGGGACTGGTCGGATTCCTGGGCGTAAAGCGGCGAGCTGGCGGTGAGCGCGATGGCCAATGCCAGGGCGAGCGGATGCTTCATGGGATGATCCTGAACGGACAAGTCCGGCAAGGCTACCGGAACCACCCGTAGCCAGCCCATGACGAAAGGCACGGTCAGCGGCGCGTGGTCCGTGCGCCAATTCCGGGAGGGCACGGCCGGAACCGTTTCCATCGGGGATCTGATTCCGCCCTGCAAGGGAGGCGACGATCGTCAACCGTGCAGGAGGCTGGCAAACCGGACAGGCGCCACGCGCCGAGCATCGAGCTTGCTGCGCTGCACCGTTTTCGCAAAGCGGCAGGTTTCCGGTCCAGTCGCGGAGGGAGCACAATGCGCGGATGGCGGCGAGCAGCCGCCACGCGTTTCCTCCGCGGAAACGCTCCGCCTTTCGTCCTGGAGATCCTGATGAAGCGTTGTGGCATCGCGTTGCTGGCACTGGCGCTGAGCGCCCCGGCCTGGTCGGCGGAAACCCTCAAGTACGTGGCGCTGGTCGACGGCGGCAAGCAGGCCGGTCAGCAGACCGTGGTCCATGGCGACGACGGCACCACCCGTGTCGATTTCATCTTCAAGGACAACGGGCGCGGTCCGGAGCTGAAGGAAACCTACACTCTCAATCCGGACGGCACCTACCGGACCTATCAGGTCACCGGCGCGAGCACGTTCGGCGCGAAGATCGACGAAACCTTCCGGCTCGAAGGCGGCAAGGCGGTCTGGAAATCCACCTCGGACGAAGGCGAGCAGGAGATCGCGGCGGGGGCGCAGTACTCGCCGCTCGGCGGCACGCCGCAGTCCGGATCGGTCGCGATCGCTGCGCTGGCTGCGCGCGCCGACGGCAAGCTGGCGCTGATCCCGAGCGGGACCCTGACCATGCGCAAGGTCGGCGAAGCCGAGGTGATCAACGGCAACGACAAGCGCCAGGTGCAGCTGCTGGCGATCACTGGCGTGGGTTTCACGCCGCAGTTCGTCTGGGCGACCGCGGATGCCAAGCCGCGCCTGTTCGCCTTCATCTTTCCCGGATTCCTGCAGCTGATCGAAGAGGGCTGGCAGGCCAATGCCGATGTGCTTGAGGCGACCCAGAAGACCGCCGAGAGCAAGGCCCTGGTCGACCTGCAACAGCGCCTGGCGCATCCGATCAAAGGCAGCACCCTGATCCGCAACGCGCGCGTGTTCGACAGCGAAAAAGCCACCCTGGGCGCCGCGTCGGACGTGCTGATCCGCGACGGCCGCATCGTGTCTGTTGCCGCCACGAGCGGGCAGGGCACTGCCGACCACGTCATCGATGCCGGCGGCCGGGTGCTGCTGCCCGGCCTGTTCGACATGCACACGCACATGGACCGCTGGAGCGGCGGGCTGCAGCTTGCCTCCGGCGTCACCTCGGTGCGCGACATGGGCAACGACAACAAGACCCTGCAGCAGGTCATGGCCGAGGAGCGCGACGGCACCCTGCTGATGCCACGGATCGTGGCGGCCGGCTTCATCGAGGGCGAGAGCAAGCAGTCCGCGCGTAACGGCTTCGTCGTCAGCAACCTGGACGAGGCGAAGAAGGCGGTGGACTGGTATGCGGTCAACAAGTATCCGCAGATCAAGATCTACAACTCGTTTCCCAAGGACATCCTCAAGGACACGGTGGCCTACGCCCACGGGAAAGGGCTGCGCGTGAGCGGGCACGTCCCGGTGTTCCTGCGCGCCCAGGATGCGCTCGATGCCGGCTACGACGAGGTCCAGCACATCAACCAGCTGATGCTGAACTTCCTGGTCAAGCCGGACACCGACACCCGCACGCTGGAGCGTTTCTACCTGCCGGCGAAGGGAGTAGCCGACCTCGACCTCGACTCCAAGCCGGTGCAGGACTTCATCACGACGCTTGCGCAGAAGCAGATCGTGATCGATCCCACCCTGGCGACGTTCGAGTTCCTGCATCAGCGCAACGGCGAACTGTCGCCGATCTTCGCCGACGTACCCGATCACATCCCGCCGGACGTGCAGCGCAGCCGGCGTGCCGCGGAAATGGACATCCCGGACGAGGCGACCGGCGTGCGCTACCAGAAGTCCTTCGACAAGATGGTCGAGTTCGTCGGCCGCGCCTACAAGGCCGGCGTGCCGGTGGTCGCGGGCACCGACGAGGTGCCCGGGTTCACCTTGCAGCACGAGCTGGCGCTGTACGTGAAGGCGGGGCTGACCCCGGCCCAGGCGCTGCAGGTCGCTACCTGGAACGGAGCGAAATATTCGGAGGTGCTGGAAGAGCTGGGCAGCATCGCGCCGGGCAAGCGCGCCGACCTGATCCTGGTCGATGGCGATCCCACCAGCGACATCGCCGACATCCGCAAGGTGACGACGGTGATCAAGGGCGAGACGGTGTACTACCCGTCTGAAATCCATACTGAGCTCGGCATCAAGCCGTTCGCCGAGCCGGTGCGGCTGCAAGGGAGCCGGTGAGGTGACCACCGCCTACGATTTCAGCGCCACCGACATCGACGGCCACGACACTGCGCTGGCCGACTACAGCGGCAAGGTGCTGCTGATCGTCAACGTGGCGTCCAAGTGCGGCTTCACCCCCCAGTACGCCGGGCTGGAGAAGCTCTGGCAGCAGTATCGGGATCGTGGCCTGGTGGTGATGGGTTTCCCGTGCGACCAGTTCGGGCACCAGGAGCCCGGCGACGAGGCCGAGATCAGGAATTTCTGCTCGCTGACCTACGACGTGGATTTCCCCATGTTCGCCAAGGTCGAGGTGAACGGCGCCGGCGCGCACCCGCTATGGAAATGGCTGAAGGACGAGAAGGGCGGCTTCCTCGGCATCGACGCGATCAAGTGGAACTTCACCAAGTTCCTGGTCGGCCGCGATGGACGGGTGGTCAAACGCTACGCGCCGACCGATACCCCCGAATCGCTGGCCAAGGACATCGAGGCTGCCCTGGGTTGAGGTGTGGACATGGACGCTGCGGAGTACGCCATCGTTTTCGCGTTGCGCGAGGGCGTCCTGCACGCCCACGTCACCGGCGTCTCCAGCCTGGAAGCGACCATTGGCTACTGGCGCGAGATCGCGCGCGAGGCCAGGGAGCGCGACGCGAAGCTGCTGCTGCTGGTCGATGAGCTGCGCGGCGAGCCCCTGGGCGAGGCCGACTGGCTGCAGCTGGTGACCGCCTCGCAGGACGAGGGTCTGCAGCGCCTTCGCATCGCCCACGTCAAGCCGGCCGGACTGCAGGCGATCGAATACTGCGAGATCTTCGCCCGCGAGGCAGGAATGGAGGCCAAGGTGTTCGAGCACGAGGCGCTGGCCGAGATCTGGTTGCGCTACGGCGAGAGCTAGCGGCGGCTGCGGTTATTTCTCCACGAATGCCCGCTCGAACACGTACTGCCCGGGCACACCGATTCGCGGTGCGGCGGCGAAGCCACGCGCATCGAGCAGGGCGCGAAAATCGGCCAGCATCTGCGGGCTGCCGCAGACCATCGCGCGGTCGTGGTCCGGGTCCAGCGGCTCGATGCCGAGCTGTTCCATCATCCGCCCGCTCTCCATCAGGCTGGTCAGGCGCCCGCGCTGGTCGCGTCCTTCGAACTGGAAGGGCTCGCGCGATACCGCCGGGTAGTAACGCAGACTGGCCGCGATCTGCTCGCCCAGGAACTCGTGTCGTGGCAGTTCGTTGACGATGTAGTCGCGATACGCCAGGTCCCGCGCGTTGCGCACGCCGTGGCACAGCACCACACGCTGGAAGCGCTCGTAGGTGTTTGGATCCTTGATCACCGCCAGCCACGGCGCCAGCCCGGTGCCGGTGCCCAGCAGGTACAGGTTGCGTCCCGGCAGCAGGTCGTCGATGCGCAATGTGCCGGTTGGCTTGCGCCCGATCAGGATCGCGTCGCCCGGCACGATATCGCGCAGGCGCGAGGTGAGGGGCCCGTTGGGGACCTTGATACTGAAGAATTCCAGCTGCTCTTCCCAGTTGGCGCTGGCAATGGAGTACGCGCGCATCAGCGGGCGCCCATCGACTTCCAGGCCGATCATCACGAACTGGCCGTTCTCGAAGCGGAATCCGTCGTCGCGGGTGGTGGTGAAGCTGAAATAGTCGTCCGTCCAGTGACGGACGTCGAGCACCGTTTCGGTGCCGAACGGCGAGGACATGCGGCAGGGCCGAGTTGCGGGGTCGCGGAGCGGCTATTTTACAGCCCGCTACGCGCCGTATTCAGCTGGTCGCGAAGAAGGCGCCGTAGGCCAGCAACACAAAGCCGGCGACCGCAGCCAGGGCATGGGTGAGCACCAGCCAGGCAGGTAGCAGGATCCTGTTCCATTTGTAACGCAGGCTCAGGACGGCGCCGCCGACGGCCGCGATGCACAGCAGGCCGAACGCGGACGGCGCGGTGCCGTCGGCATTGTGGGCGAAGACTGCATAGCCGGTGAGCGTGAGTCCCGCCGCGGCGAGCAGACCGTGCAACATGGCGAGCCACGCGGGGGGATTGGCGCTGCGAGCGAAGCGAATCGCCGCCATGGCGACGCCGCCGAGGGCGCCGATCGCGAACAGCACCGTTGCGGTCTGCAGCAGTTGCAGTCCTGCCGTAGGCGAGACATCCATGGGTGGCCCTCCGTGCGGGGACTGCGGGAAAGCTAGCAACCGCGCGGTGACAGCCGCGTCGACAGGCGCTCCGCGCGGCTGGCGTATGCTCGCCGCATGCCGACGCTGTGGACCATCGGCCACTCGATACGTCCGTGGGACGCCTTCGTCGCCATGCTGCGCGAGGCCGAAATCACCGCGGTGGCCGACGTGCGCCGGTTCCCCGGCTCGCGTCGGCATCCGCAATATTCCGGGGAGGCAATGGCGCAGGCGCTGCCCGCGCTGGGTATCGAATACCTGTCGATGCCGGAGCTCGGCGGGCGCCGCCGCCCGCGGCCGGATTCGGCCAATACCGCCTGGCGCAGCGCGGCCTTCCGCGGCTACGCCGATTACATGCAGACGCCGCAATACGCCGCCGCGCGCGATCGCCTGATGGACGTGGCGACGGCCCGGCGCACCGCGGTCACGTGCGCCGAAGCGGTCTGGTGGCGTTGCCACCGCGCCCTGATCTCGGACGATCTCAAGGCCCATGGCTGGCACGTGATCCATCTCTCGGCGCTGGGACGCAGCGAGGAACACCCGTTCACCTCGGCGGCGCATATCGACGACGCGGGCCGGCTGGATTACGCCGCGACGTCGGCGCTGCAACCCGGGCTGTTCGAACCCCCCGGGCCTCGATGACCGCGGTCGCGTTGGTAGGCGCGCGCTACCGGTAACCTGCTGCCTGCAGCTCGAATAGCTCCGCATAGCGCCCGCCCTGCGCCAGCAGCTGTGCATGCGTGCCAGACGCCTCGAGCCTGCCTTCGGCCAGCACCAGAATCCGGTCGGCCATCCGCACACTGGAGAACCGGTGCGAGATCAGCACCGCGGTGCGTCCTTCCGAGAGTTCCTTGAACCGCTTGAACACCTCGTACTCCGCGCGTGCGTCGAGCGCCGCGGTCGGCTCATCCAGGATCATCACCTGCGCATCGCGCATGTAGGCGCGGGCGATGGCGATCTTTTGCCACTGGCCGCCGGACAGGTCCACGCCGGTCTTGAAGCGGCGCCCGATCAGCTGGTCGTAGCCGTTGGGGAGCCCGTCGATCACCTCGTCCGCCATCGCCCGATGCGCGGCGTCGCGGATGCGCTCGCGGTTGTACATGTCTTCCACCTGGCCCACGCCGATGTTCTCGCCCGCGGTCAGGTGATAGCGCACGAAGTCCTGGAAGATCACGCCGATATTGGCGCGCAGGTCCTCCAGGTCGTAGTCGCCCAGGTCGCGTCCATCAAGCAGGATCCGCCCTTCGTCCGGGTCGTACAGCCGCGCCAGCAGTTTCACCAGCGTGGTCTTGCCGGCACCGTTCTCGCCCACCAGGGCCAGCACTTCGCCAACGTTCAATTGGAAGTCCAGGCCGCGCAGCGCCCATTTGTCGGCGTCGGGATAGCGGAAGCCGACGTTTTCGAACACGAAGCCCTGTGCGATCGGCCGCGGCACCGGCAGCGCGCCGGGCCGGCTGCGGATCTCCGGCTCGATCTCGAAGAACGAGTACAGATCGTCCAGGTACAACGCCTGGCCGGCTACCTGCGAGAAGCCGATCAGCAGGCTCTCCAGCAGTTGTCGGAGGCGCCGGAAGCTGCCGGCGAGGAAGGTCAGATCGCCGATGGTGAAATCGCCTCTGACCGTTCGCCAGGCGATGTAGGCGTAGGCGATGTAGTAACCCAGTGTCCCCAACGCTGCCAGCAGCGTGCCCCAGAACGCGCGCCGGCGGGCGAGGGCGCGATTGGCGGCGAAGAACTTGGCCGAGAGTTCGCGGAAGCGGGTGATGAAAAAACGGTTGAGGTTGAAAATCTTGACCTCTTTGGCCGTCTCCACGCTCGCGCCCATCTGGCGGATGTATTCCAGCTGCCGGCGTTCGGGCGTCCACTGGAAGTTGAGCGAATAATTCATCGCATTGAAATGCGACTCGCCGATGAAGGCGGGGATCAATGCGACCGCCAGCAGTACGATCAGCCACGGCGCATAGATGAGCAGTCCCGCGGCGAAGCCCGCCACCGTTATCGCGTCCTGGGCCTGTCCGAACAGCTGGCTCATCAGGTTCATCCGGCCCATCGTCTGCCGGCGCGCCCGGTCGAGCTTGTCCTGCAGGTCCGGATCCTCGAAATCTTCCAGGTCGAGCGTGGCCGCATGCTCCATCAGCCGGATGCTGGTGGCGTTGGTGAACAGCTCCGACAGCACCGAGTCGGCGTAGCTCACCAGCCGCCCGAGCAGATCGGAAACGATCGCCAGGGCGAATTCGGCCAGCAGCAGGGCGAGCAGGTGGCTGAGCTGTCCGCCCTCCCATGCCGCCTGCAGCGAATCGAAACGCACGCCGGCCCCGACCAGGCGCACCGCCTCGTCGATGATCAGCTTGCCCACGTACAGGGTCACGATCGGAAGCAGCGCGCGCACCAGGCGCAGGCCCATGCTGGCGGTGGTCAGCGGTTTGCTGGTCGCCCAGATCTCGCGCAGGAACGGCGGCAGGTTCTTCAGCGCGCTGACCCGTTCCCTCAGACTGGGATTCTGCCGCCTGGGGTTGGACGCGGCGGCCGGGTCGGGGAACGGGCTGGGCATCGATGCATTGTGCGGTAGCCGCGCGCGAATTTCGTGTGTCGCGGCGCTGGCGGTCGAGCGCGATCAACCGGTCGGTGCGTCCTCCCTGCCGTACCGCTGGCAAGCCCGCAGGTCCGGGATTTGCAAACGCGCCGGCCGCGTGTACGCCCCTAGGCGGTGCCGGCCCCCACGTCGACTTCGCGATATGCCTGGATCACGCGCTGTTCGCCTTCGACGCCCGGCTGCGAATTGCCGTGCTCCATGCCGAAGACGAAGTCGCGGCCTTCCTTGCGCATGCGTCCGTGCACGTGCGCAAGCACGTTGCGGTAGTTGATCTCGCCGGTGCCCGGTTCGTTGCGGCCGGGTACGTCGCCGATCTGGAAATAGGCGATCTCGTCCCAGGACAGGTCGATGTGCGCGATCAGGTTTCCTTCGTTGCGCTGCATGTGATAGATGTCGTAGAGGATCTTGCAAGCGGGGCTGTTCACCGCACGCGCGATCTCGTAGGACTGCGCGGAAGTGCGCAAAAACAGTTCCGGCGTGTCGCTGAGCGGCTCCATCACCATCGCCAGCCCGTGCGGTTCGAACACTTCGGCGCCGGCACGAATCGCATCGATCACGTGCCCGGTCTGCACGCCCAGCGGCAGCTTGGTCTCGAAGAAGCCGGGCACGATCGTCATCCACTTCGCGTCGACCCGGCGTGCGACATCCAGCGCCTCGCGGCAACGCCGCACGAAGCGGTCGGCGAACTCTTTCGCGCCGGTGGCGTAGGACACCTTCCAGTTGTCGCCGGCATCGATCACGAACACGCCCATGGTCATGCCGTTCTCGCGCAGGACCTTGCCGATGCCTTCCTGCACCGCCACGGACCGGTCCATCAGCCCGTTGTCTTCGAACGCCGTGAAGCCCTGGTCGGCCATGAAGCGGACCTGGTCGACAGGGTCCTTGCCGGCGGAGGCCTCGAACATGCCGATGTGGGGCGCGAACTTGAGCCGGAACTTGCTGGCGGTTGCAGGCGCCGGGCTTTCAGCCTGCGACTGTGCGAAGACAGGCGCCAGCGGCGCGGCCGAGGCGGCGGTGAACGCGGCCAGGGATTGAAGGAAGCGACGACGTTGCATCTGGAACTCCTGCGAAATCGATTGGGGTTATCGCGCTGCGGTGGGAGCGAGCTTGCTCGCGCGTGCCTTTGCGCCTTCGACGATCAGTGCGAACAGCATTCGCGGCCAAGGCCGCTCCCACGGGCGGTCGCAGCCGAAGTCGCTGTCACGGGCACCGCTAGGTCCACCACGGCTCGTCTGGCGGTTCGCGCAGCAGTGCCTGCTTGAGCGTGGCGATGGCGGTCTGGAAACCCTGTTCCACCGACATCAGCGCATCCTCGTGTTCCAGGCTGACCACGTAGTCGTATCCGGCCATGCGCAGCGCCTCCATGATCTCCTTCCACACCAGCAGGTCGTGGCCGTGGCCCACCGAGCGGAAGCGCCAGGCGCGGTCGGCCATTTCGCGGTAGGACTTGCCGTCGATCACGCCGTTGACCGCGACGTTGCGGCGGTCGACGCTGACGTCCTTGGCATGGAAATAGAACAGCGCCGGGCCCAGCGCGCGGATCGCCTGCGGAATGTCGACCCCGCGCCAGAAATGATGGCTGGGGTCGAGATTGATGCCCAGATGGTCGCCCGCGGCCTCGCGCAGGCGCAGCATGGTCTCCACGTTGTGCACGATGAAGTTGGGGTGCGCCTCCAGCGCCACGCGCACGCCGTGCTCGCGGGAGAAGTTCGTGGCTTCCTTCCAGTAGGGAATGGCCTTCTCGTTCCACTGCCATTCCAGCGTTTCGAGCATCTCCGGTGGCCAAGGAGAGGTGATCCAGTTGGGTATCCTGGACTGGTCCGAATCGCCGGGACAGCCGGAGAAGGTCACCACCACAGGGACCTCCAGCCGCTCGGCCAGGCGCACGGTCTTGCGGAAGATTTCGTCGTCGCGACGCGCGGCCTCCTTGTTGGGATGCAGCGGATTGCCGTGGCAGGACAGCGCGCTGACGATCAGGCCATGGTCGGCGACCTTGCTGCGGAACTCGCGCGCCTTGTCCTGCGAAGCGAGCAGGCCGTCGACGTCGACGTGATCCGAGCCCGGGAACGCGCCGGTACCAAGCTCGACCGCGTCCAGGCCGGCGTCGCGAACCTTGGCCAGCACTTCGTCCAGGCTCAGCTTCGCGAACAGCGGGGTGAAAACGCCAAGTTTCATTGCAGGCTCCTCATGATGCTGGGTGCGCGCCGTCGCCTCAGGTTCCGACCCGGGTCCAGACACCGCCTTGCGCGGCGCTGGCGAGCATGGCGTCGACGATGTTCAGCGCGCGCAATCCGTCCTCGAAGGTCGCCACCGTGGGCGGAAGCGCTTCGTCGATCTTCCCGCCCTTCGGCCAGCGCGCGATGGCGGCGTAGATATCGCGCATCAGATTGCCGAACGCGTCCGCCCAGGCCTCCTGGTGTCCCCCGGGCAGGCGCGCGTAATCGCTGACCGCGGGGTCCATCAGCGACGGATCCTTCTGCAGCAGTTCGTTGGCGCGGTCGCGGTGACCGATCCACAGTTCGTTCTGGGCTTCCTGCCGCCACTTGACCGAGCTGCGGGTGCCGCACACTTCCAGCACCAGATCGTTCTTGTGCCCGGCGCAGACCTGACCCACGCTCACCACGCCGCGCGCACCGTTGTCGAAGCGCAGCAGCACGCTGGCCAGGTCCTCCATGGTCATCTCGACCCATTCGCCTTCCTGGCCGGCATTGGCGCCGAAGGTGCCGGCTCCGCCGGCGGTAGGCTTGCGACGGCGCGGAATTGCAGTACCGAGCTCGGCCAGCACCTCCACGATCCGGCAGCCTGCCACGTGCTGGGCCAGGTCGCACCAGTGCGAGCCGATGTCGGCCAGCGCCGAGGAAGGACCTGACTTGTCCGCCTCGAGCCGCCAGGACCAGTCGGTCTCGTGCAGCAGCCAGTCCTGCAGGTAGCGGCCATGGATGAACGTCGGCCGGCCCACACTGGCGTTGATCACCATCTGCCGCGCCTGCTGCACCAGCGGGTTGCCGCGGTAGTTGAAGGTGACCGCGTGGAATACGCCGGCTTCGCGCGCCGCGTCCAGCAATTCGCGACCCTGCGCGGCCGTGTTGGCCAGCGGCTTGTCGCAGACCACGTGCTTGCCGCGGGCGATCGCGGCCATGGCGACTGGATGGTGCAGGTGGTTGGGCGCGGCGATGTGGACCACGTCCACTTCGCCATCGTCCAGCAACGCCTGGTAGTCACCGTAGGCGCGGGCGATGCCCAGCTTGTCCGCGGCAGCCTGCGCGCTGTCCTGGCGGCTGCCGGCCAGGGCGACTACGTCCACGTTGCCGAGCCGGCGCAGCGCGTCGACATGCCAGGGACCGATGAAGCCGGCGCCCACCAGGCCGGCGCGGATGCGGGCACTCATGCGGCAGGCTCCTGCGCGGCAGCGAAGGCCGGGGCGCCGGTTGCTGCAGTCGAGGTCATGACCTGGAGAATGCGGCGGCGCTGCATGTGCTCAAACCTCCTCGCCCTTGTACTTGATCCTCTCGTTCTTGAAGGCAAGCAGGAACAAGACGAACACGCCGGCGGCAAAGACGGCTGGGTAGATCCAGATGCTTCGCCAATCGTGGCCACCTTCGACGACATGCATGTCGGTGATCATGCCGGCCACCCAGAACCCGATCAGCATGCCCAGGCCGTAAGTCGCCAGGGTAATCAGGCCCTGCGCCGCGCTTTGGTAGCTTTCTCCGGCTTTCGAGTCGGTATAGATCTGTCCGGATACGAAGAAGAAGTCGTAGCAGATGCCGTGCAACACGATGCCGGCAACCAGCATGAAGAACTGGGCGTCGGCATTGCCGTAGGCGAACAACACATAGCGCAGTGCCCAAGCGAGCATGCCGACCAGCAAGGTCATCTTGATGCCGTAGCGCACCAGGAAGACCGGCAGCAGCAGCATGAAGAACACCTCGGACACCTGGCCCAGCGTCATCAGCCCGGTCGGTTTGCCCACGCCGGATTCGACCAGGAAGGGATTGGTGTTCTGGTAGTAGAAGGCCAGCGGGATGCAGATCAGCACGGACGAAACGAAGAACACCAGGAAGTTGCGGTCCTTCAGCAGACCCAGCGCGCTCAGGCCCAGCTTTTCCCTGATGCCTGCATTCTCGCTGCGGGCCTTCGGGGGCGTTTTTGGCAAGGTGAAGCTGAACAAGCCCAGCGCGGCGGACGCGACGGCGGTCATGACGAACGTGTTCCGCAACAGGCCCTGGCCGATGCCTTCGGGTGAATCCCACGAGAACAGATGGCTGATGGCAAGCCCCGCCACCACCCAGCCGATCGTTCCCCACACCCGAATGAAGGGAAATTCCTTGGCCGGGTCGGCCATCTGGCGGAACGAAACGGAATTGACCAGCGCCAGGGTGGGCATGTACACGATCATGTAGCCCAGCACATACGGAAAGAACTGGCCGAAATCGGTCGCTCTCGAGAGCTGGAACATCAGGACGGCGCCGATGAGGTGCAGGATGCCGAGTATGCGTTCGGCATTGAAATACCTGTCGGCAATCAAGCCGATGATGAAGGGCGCGATGATCGCGCCCCACGATTGGGTACTGAAGGCCGCGCCGGTTTCCACGCCGCTGGCGCCGAGCGTCTCGCCCAGAAACGTACCCAGCGTTACGAACCATCCGCCCCAGATGAAGAACTGGAGAAACATCATGAGCGACAGCTGAGTTCTCGTGGTCGTTTTCATTGTGGTTGTCTTATCCGGAATTGCGGATGAGGTTGCCGGGCTTCGTTCCGGCACGCGTGGTTACGGGTACTGCAATCGCGGCCGCCTGTCACCCGAGCGGTCCGGGGTGGTCGGGCTACAGCTCCTTGATGCGGATATTGCGGTAGCTCACCTCGTCGCCGTGATCCTGCAGGCCGATGTGGCCTTTCGGCAACATCCCGTAGCGTGGCCAGTCCTTGAACTTGGTCTGCGCCACGCGCGCCTTCCACTCCGGCGTCCATAGCTCATAGTCGGTGACCTTCACCCCGTTGAGCCAGTGCTCGACATGCGCGCCGCGGGCGACGATCCGCCCTTGATTCCATTCGCCCACCGGCACCGTCCGCGCACCGTCTGGGGCGTACATGCCGTACACCGCCGCGGCGTGGCGGTCGGGTCCGTTGCGGCCGTCGGGATGGCGTTCGTTGTCGAGGATCTGGTATTCGATGCCGGTCCAGTACGCGGCTTCCTCGTCCTCGGCCGCACGGTAGAACACGCCGCTGTTGCCGCCCGGAGAGATCTTCCATTCGAAGCGCAGGTCGAAGTCGCCGAACGCGCGGTCGCTGATCAGGTCGCCACTGGCCGCCGTTCGGGTGAGGACGCCGTCCACGACCGACCAGCCCGACACCGGCGCGCCGGGTTTGCGATACAGGTGCCAGCCGGCCAAGGTGGCCCCATCGAACAGGGGCACGAAGCCGGCTTCGTCGCTGGCGGGAGCGTCAGTGCCGGCCGCGGCGTCGGGCTGTGGCGATGCGGTCTCCGGCTCTGCGGTGTCCGGTGTCGCGGTTGGCGCCGGCGAACAGGCGACCAACAGCCATGCCGAGCAGGCGAGCGACAGCAGGCTGGTGTGGATGGCGGCAGTGCGGGTCATGGGAAAGTCTCCAGTGCGGCGGCGACGGTAGCAGGGGCGGGGGAGGGCCAGTCCTTCGAGGCCAGGCGCTGCACCCGTCCGTCCGGCTCCTGCCGGACCATGAGTACGGCGCTGTCCGGCACGCCGGCTACCAGGCGCAGCCCGGCTTCGGCGCCCAGTACCGACGCCGCGGTGTCCAGGCCATCGGCCTGCAGCCCGCGCGGCGCCACGACGGTCGTGGTGCTGCGAAAGGTGAGCGGCCAGCCCGTGCGCGCATCGAGCACATGCGAATAGCGGACGCCGTCGATTTCCATCCATTGCTCGGCATCGCCGGCAGTCGAGACTGCGGCATGCTTCAGCAGCAGGATCGTGCCGGGCGGCGCTCCCGGCACGTCCAGCGGCGCCACGTCGATGCGCCAGCCGGGTTCGTTTGGCGGCGGCGCACCGACGGCGATGTCGCCGCCCAGCGCTACCAGAGCATGTTCGGCACCGGCGGCCCGAATCGCCTGCAGCGCCTGTTCGGCCACATAGCCCTTGGCGATACCCCCCACGTCGAGCTGGATGCCAGGTCTTGCCAGGGACACGGTGCGCCTTTCTGGATCGAGCTGCAGGTCGCGATAGCTGCCCGACGCCAGTGCCTGGCGTATCCGCACCGGATCGGGCATTTCATCGAGCTTGCGGGCCTGGCGCCAGATCCGGGTGACCGCCCCACGGGTGACGTCGAACGCGCCATCGCTGCGCTCGGCGAGGGATTGCGCAGCGTGCAGCACGGCGAACAGGTCCGCGCTCACGTGCACCGCGCCGGCGCCGGCGCGCGCGCCGAGGCGGCGGAGTTCGCTGTCGCTGCGATAGTCGCTGAGCACCGCGTCGAGCTGGCGGATGCGTGCGAATCCCGCGCCCGCCGCGCGCCGCGCCTGCGCTCCATCATGCGCATACACCACGATCCGCGCCTCGGTCCCCATCTGCGGCTCGGAAAACGCATGGCGCGATAACCCGCCATCCATCGATTCTGCAGGCGGAGCTGCGCCGGCCATCACGGCCAGCAGCAGCAATACCGCAGACAGGCGATGCGGGTTCATGCGTAGTGGGGCGTGCACCCGGATCCGTACGCCCCGACGACCGCACTCATGTCAGCGGCGTCTGACCGGGCATGGCCACCGCCGGAACCGGAATCGTCGATTCCAGGCTGAAGTCGGCGGGCATCAGCACTTCCTGTGACGCCATCGCCTCGTCCCAGGTCACCGCCTGCCCGGTGTAGCCAGCCATGCGTCCCATGATCGCGGTCAGGGTGGTTTCGGCGACGGCCTTGAGTTCGTTGAGCGGCTTGTTGCCGCGGATCGCCGCGATCAGGTCGGCATGTTCCTGCACGTAAGGATCCGGATCGTCGTCGCGCTCGGCACGTTTCCACGGGTTGGCGCCGGTGATGGTGTAACGGTCGACCTGGCTGTTGCCGCGGGTGCCGACCAGGGCCTCGCCGACGTTGTTGGCGCAGTTCTCGATCTGCCGGCACATGCTCATCAGGTGCACGCCGTTCTCGTATTCGAAATCGGTTGCGAAGTGGTCGTAGACGCTGCCGAACTCCGCTGCGGTGCGCACCTGGCGTCCAGCCAGGCTGACCGCACGCACCGGGTGCGCCTGCATTGCCCAGTTGATCACGTCTGGATTGTGGATGTGCTGCTCGACGATGATGTCGCCCGACAGAAACGGGAAGTAGAGCCAGTTGCGCAGCATCCACTCCGCGTCCGACCAGCCGGGCTGGCGTGGCTTGCTCCACAGCGAACCCTGGTTCCAGTACGCGCGCGCGGCCACGATGTCACCGATCGCGCCGTCGTGGATGCGGCCGATGGTCTCGATATAGCCCGCCTGGTGGCGTCGCTGGGTGCCCGCTGCGATCCGCAGGCCTTTGGCGTCGGCCACGTCGACCAGTGCGAGCACGTCGCGCACGCCCGGGCCATCCACCGCCACCGGTTTCTCGGTGAAGATGTGCTTGCCGCTTTCGACCGCGGCCTTCAGGTGCAGCGGACGGAAGCCCGGCGGCGTGGCCAGGATCACGTAATTGATGTCCTGCGCGAGGACGTTCTTGTAGGCGTCGAGTCCGGAGAACTGCCGCTCCTTCGGAACGTCCAGCGGCTTGGCCAGCTTGGCGTTGACCTGCTTGAGCGATGCGTCGATCTGATCCTGGAATACGTCGCCGATCGCAACCACGCGCACGCCTGGCGCCGCATCGAGCACATTGCGCAATGCGCCCGTGCCGCGGCCGCCGGCGCCGATCAGTCCCACCCGGATCTCGTCGCTGCCGGCGGCATGGGCCATGCCGAAGCGCCCGGCAACGCTGGCGGCGACGGCCGCGCTGGCGGTGGTGCGCAGAAAGTCGCGTCGCGTGAAGCCGGCAACGGGGGCTGCGGGGTCGTGCGTATCGCTCATCGCTGCGAATCTCCGGTTCGGGTTGTGGAACTGCCAGTGCTACTGGTCCGGGCTCGCGCGCGAGACCTTGGATTTGAGCTGTTGGAGTTTGGGCGGATCGTTGTCCACGCGCACCACCCGGAATCCGACGAAGGTGGCATCGGTATGCCACCAGATGCTGCGCGGCTCCTGCGGATCGCGCCGGCTCCAGCCGGGTTTGGAGCCGCGCCGCGCGGCGCTGCGCAGCTGCGCAGGTTCGTCCTCGAACGAGCCGCCACGCACGACGTGCGGAAAGCGCGCCGCACCGGGCAGCGCCACCGGATCGGTGGCCTTGCCGCGCAGGGCGGCATAGCGCTTGGGCAAATACTGGTCCAGCGTCCATTCCGCCACGTTGCCGTGCATGTCGTACAGGCCGAACGCGTTGGGCTTCTTGCCGCCCACTTTGTGCGGTGCGCCATTGGAATTGCCGGCGTGCCAGGCCACCGCATCGAGCGATGCGGCCTCGCCCGACGACCAGGGCGTGGCGGTGCCTGCGCGCGCGGCGTACTCCCATTCGGCTTCGGTCGGCAGCCGGTAGTGATGGCCGGTCTTCTCCGACAGCCAGCGGCAATAGGACATGGCGGCGTGCCAGGTCATGCCGATCGCCGGTTGTTTGCCCTTGCCGTAACCCCAGCTCTCATCGGCATAGGGCGGCGTGGGGCGGGTGATCGCGTCGCCGTCGCTGCCTTCGCGCCTGGAAACCGGAATGCCGGTGTCCTTGCGGTACAGATCGTATTCGGCCCAGGTCACTTCGTGCTTGCCGATCCAGAACGGTTTCACCGTGACTTCGGCCTGCGGGCCTTCGTCCGCACTGCGTCCGGTTTCCGCCGTGGCGCTGCCCATGCGGAACTTGCCGCCTGGTACCGGCACCATCTCGAAGGCAACGGTGCTGCCAGGGATCTTTTCCGCATAGGGTTGCTGCGGTGCGGCATGGATCGCGCACGGCACCAGGGCCAGGATCGCCAGCCACATGCGACGGGTTGGAAAATTCGACAGGCGGAACTGCCGGCAAGACGGTTTGCCCAGCCGGGCGGAAGCTTCCATCGGGTGCGGGGAACCTGTGATCGACCGAATCGTATGACAAATACCGTGGCGGTCCGCGCCAGTCAAGCGCGCAATCCACGCAGTCGGACCGCGTGCACGTATGCAGGCGTGCGTCAAGCCTGCGATGGCGTCTTGCATGTCGTGTGTCGCGCCCGCCATCCCCGACTTGTGCGGCGATCACATGACATCCGTCATCAGTCCGGCAATACGCGTGAGTATCGCGTTGGGCCTCAGCATTGCGGAAACGCCGGCGCTCCGGCTCGGTCGCGCCAGATATCCAAATGTTCCGCGGGTAACTGATTCGGCTGCGCATGCGCCTGCGGTGCGCTGTCTACATCTCCGGGATGGCTTCCAGCGCCTTCCGGTCCCCTGCATCGTGCTCGCGTCGTGACGATCGTTGCAGGGGCTCCTTGCTGGCCCGGTACTGCGCGCGCAGGGCGGGGTCGAGCACGTCGATCTGACGCTGCGCCTGCATCGCCGCGCGGTCGCCCGGCGCGAGCTGGCAGTTGCGACTGAGGATCTCGAGTTCGTCGCCGTTGCGCGCCGCGCTGCTCTGCAGGTTGACCACGACCGCCAGGGTATCGCCGAGCTGCTGCAACTGGTAGCAGATCTCATCGATGGTCTGGTGGCTGCGACGGGCATTGCTGTCGACCAGGGCCAGCAGATTCTCGCCGTCCACCCAGACCACCGAGCCCACGCCGGTTACCGTGCGCGCGGCGGCACGGGCGGCTTCCGGATCGATGCGACGGTCGGGATCGGGCAGCTGCGTCGACCGGCGCATGGCCTCGTGCAGGACACCGGCTTCCAGGGCGCCGACCTGGCCGCGCGCGGCTTCCTGGGCGTTGCCCGGAGCAGGCATCTTCAGGCCATGCGCCGGTGCCGGTTGCGTAGGCTTGTCCGTTTGCGCCAGTTCCCATCGCGGCGGCGGATGCGGCGGAGGAGCCTGGGTGCAGGCGGTGAAGGCCAGCAGCCATCCGGCTGCGATGCCGCACTTGCGCAATTGCGCCAAGCCGCTGCGTGGTTGCATCCGGCAAGGATACGTCAGTGGGTGTGGATGCCTCGCAAGGCCAAAGCCGAATGCAGCGCGTGACCACCGGTGTGTTGCAGCGCTGCAGACCGGTGGGCCGGCGCATGGCACTAGAATTACGCCTTTCACCAGCAGCGATTGCCCGCCTTGTCCGCTTCCCCTTCCAACACGCCTTCTGCCGGGGCCGTGGTCATCCGCCAGGATGATCTGATCCAGTCCGTGGCCGATGCCCTGCAGTACATCAGCTACTACCACCCCGTCGACTACATCCGGAACCTCGCTGCGGCCTACGAGCGCGAGCAGTCGCCCGCCGCGCGCGACGCGATCGCCCAGATCCTGATCAACTCGCGCATGTGCGCCGAAGGCCACCGGCCGATCTGCCAGGACACCGGCATCGTCACCGTGTTCCTGGCCATCGGCATGGACGTGCGCTGGGATGGCGCCACGATGGGCGTGGAAGACATGGTCAACGAAGGGGTGCGCCGCGCCTACAACCACCCCGACAACAAGCTGCGCGCCTCCGTCCTGCTCGATCCCGCCGGCAAGCGCAGGAACACCGGCGACAACACGCCGGCGGTGGTCAACGTCAAGGTGGTCCCGGGAAACACCGTGGACGTGATCGTGGCGGCCAAGGGAGGTGGCTCGGAGGCCAAGTCGAAGTTCGCCATGCTCAATCCGTCGGATTCGATCGTGGACTGGGTGCTGAAGACCGTGCCGACCATGGGGGCGGGCTGGTGCCCGCCGGGCATGCTCGGGATCGGCATCGGTGGCACCGCCGAGAAGGCGATGCTGCTGGCCAAGGAAGCGCTGATGGAACCGATCGACATCACTGACCTGCAGGCCCGCGGAGCCTCGAACCGGCTGGAAGAGCTGCGGCTGGAGTTGTACGAAAAGGTCAATGCGCTGGGCATCGGTGCGCAGGGGCTGGGCGGGCTGACGACCGTGCTGGACATCAAGATCCGCGACTACCCGACCCATGCGGCCAATCTGCCCGTTGCCATGATTCCCAATTGCGCGGCCACCCGGCATGCGCATTTCACCCTGGACGGGAGCGGACCGGTGATGCTGGAACCGCCGTCGCTGGAAGATTGGCCGAAGCTGACCTACGACGCGTCGAAGGGCCGTCGCGTGGACCTGGACAGCGTGACCCGCGAGGACGTGGCCCGCTGGAAGCCCGGCGAGGTGTTGCTGCTCAACGGCAGGCTGCTCACCGGTCGTGACGCCGCGCACAAGCGCATCGTCGACATGCTCGACAGGGGCGAGCCGCTGCCGGTCGATTTCAACGGTCGTTTCATCTATTACGTCGGGCCGGTGGATCCGGTGCGCGACGAAGCCGTGGGCCCGGCAGGGCCGACGACCGCCACGCGCATGGACAAGTTCACCGGGCAAGTGCTATCGCAGACGGGCCTGTTGGGGATGGTCGGCAAGGCAGAGCGCGGCGATGCCGCGATAGAGGCGATCCGCAAGCATCGCTCGGTCTACCTCATGGCGGTCGGAGGCGCCGCCTATCTGGTCTCGAAGGCGATCAAGGCCGCGCGCGTGCTGGCGTTCGAGGATCTGGGCATGGAGGCGATCTACGAGTTCACCGTGCAGGACATGCCGGTGACGGTGGCCGTCGATTCGACCGGTGAATCCGTGCACAAGACCGGTCCACGCGAGTGGCAGGCGAAGATCGGGCGCATCCCCGTGGTGGTGGAAGCCTGAGGTGGCGGGGCGCCTGATCCAGCACCACCGCGAGATCGACAGCCTGCTCGCCGGTCTGCGCCGGATCGCGGTGCTCGGCATCAAACCCGAGAGCCGCGCCGGCCAGCCTGCGCACATGATCCCGGCCTATCTGCTGCGCCATGGCTACGAGGTGATCCCGGTGCCCGTGTATTACCCGGAGGTCACCGAGATCCTCGGCAGGCCGGTGTTCCGCAGCTTGCGCGACGTGCCCGGGCGTATCGATCTGGTCGACGTGTTCCGCAAACCGCAGGACATTGCGCCGCACCTGGACGAGATCATCGCCGCCCGGCCGCGCGCGGTCTGGTTTCAGACTGGCATCCGCCACGACCAATGCGCGCAGGCGCTGCGCGATGCAGGCATCGACGTGGTCCAGGACGAATGCCTGATGGTCGAGCACCGCCGCTGGCGTAGCGGGCACTGATTTCCGGGCCTGCGTATCTGGTGCATCCCGCAATGGATGCGGGCAGCCGTCCGCCTCAATACCACTCCAGCAGCGAAACCCCCAGGCCGACATAGGTCGCATGGTGGTTGTAGTCGATCAGGCTCTCGCCGTAGCCGTCGAAGACCTGCAGGTGTCCGCGCAGCTGGTGAGTGAGGGGAAAGCCCCAGTCGAACTGCACCGCGCCGTGCGAGCGTTCGCCGCCGCGCAGCGAATGCCGCGCCATCAATGCGAATTCGTGCTCGCCGCGGGTATGGACCAGGGTCGCGTCGGCGCGTCCCATAAAATCCTCGATGTCCGGGTTGTCGTCGTCGTCCGACTCGGGCAGGCGGTACCAGGGCCGCAGCATCAGCGACCAGTGCTCGCGGTCCAGGCCAACGTTGAACATCAGCCGGTTCCAGCTACGCGAAAGCGCGCCCCCGCGGCCGTTGGACTGGTGGTTGATGCCGACCGCGGCCATGCGTCCTTTCCACCCGGGCAGGCTATAGCTGTTGCGGAACACCAGCAGCACTTCCGGCTCGTAGTTGGTCTCACGGAACGGACGCGACTGGTCGGCGTTGTAGACCTGCCAGCGCGAACTCTGGGTATAGCCCATCCAGACATCACCGTTGTCACCGAACAGATTCTCCAGCGCCTTGGTCTTGAAGCTGAGCTGGAACTTGGTCTCGGTATCGTCCAGCGGCTGCGGCACCGCGACGGTGTTGTCGGGGTTGGGGGAGTGCGGCGTCGTGTTCGGATCGCTGTTCCAGAACAGTGGCAGCAGGTAGACCGGCTTGTAGGCGCGCAGGTTGAACGTGCCGAGCTTGGAATCCCTGGCCAGTTCCCAGCGACTGTCCAGCAACGAACCCTTGCCGGCGTTGGCGATCGCCCGTTGCGGCTCGGAGGCATACAGGTCGCTGTGTTGGCCGCGCGTCGCCCCGGGGATCGCGCTGGCGTCGGTCGCCTTCGCCGCGGCCTCGACCTCCTGTCTGGCCCGTTGGGCGGCCGCATCGGCAGCGGCGGTGCTGGTCCGCCCTCGCCCGAGGGCGCGGTCGTAGCAGGCCAGGCGCAACTGGTCCGATTCGATCGCCAGGCAGGCGCTGGCGGCCTCGCCCGGGTCCGAGGTCGCGTGCTGGGCGGACGTGTCCAAAGCCATGAGCAGCCCGGCCGCACCGCAGGCGAGTGCTGCGCGGCGCAGGACAAATATTCTGATGTTCACAACTGCGATTTTAGCGGCAGGATGAACTTCTCGAAAAGTTTCTCGCGCAGGGGGCGCTGTTGCCACATGTCATAGGTGTAACGCTTGCATGAAACCAGGTCCTGTTCGAATACCACGGTCATGCGCTCGGCAAAGGCCTTGTCGTAGACGTTGAGGCTGGCTTCGTCGTTGAGCCGGAAGCTGCGCACGTCGAAATTGGTGGAACCCACCGAGACCATTTCGCGATCCACGATCAGCAGCTTGTTGTGCATCATCGTGGGCTTGTATTCGTGGATCTCAACGCCCGCGAGCAGCAGCTCGCCCCAGCCTGCCTTGGAAGCCAGGCGGACAGCGTCGGAATCGATGTGTTCACCTGGCAGGATCACGCGCACGCGCACGCCGCGATGGCGGGCGGCGAGCAAGGTTTTGGTGATGAGCTCGTCGGGCACGAAATAGGAGGCTTCCAGATCGATGCTCTCGGTGGCCGCTGCGATCGACAGCAGGTACATCAGGTGCATGCTCTCGCTGCCGCCTGCAGGCGAGCTGATGAACAGGTGCGCGTCCATGCTGCCGGTCGGTTCGAGGGCGGGGAAGAACTCGGGGCCGTTGAGCACGCGGCCGGTGGTCTTGATCCAGTTGTCGTTGAACGCCGCCTGCACCTGCGCCACCACCGGGCCTTCCATGCGGAAGTGCATGTCGCGCCAGTGGTCGGGGTCCTGGGCATTGCCTTTCCACTGATCGGCGATGCCGACACCGCCGGTGAAGCCGACCTTGCCGTCCACCACCAGCAGCTTGCGGTGGGTGCGGTTGTTCATGCGGCTGATGTTGTACCAGTGCAGGGGCCGGTACTGCTGCACGTCGACGCCCGCCTGCTTCATCTCGTCGAGCAGCGCATCGTCCATCTTGATGCTGCCGGCCCAGTCGATCATGACCTTGACCTTGACCCCGGCGCGCGCGCGTTCCGACAGCGCATCCGCCATCTTCTGGCCGATATCGCCCGACCAGTAGATATAGGTCTCGAAGGTGATCGTGCGCTGCGCACCACGGACGGCCTCCAGCATGGCCGGGAAGATCTCGTCGCCGTTCTGCAGGTCGGTCACGTGGTTCGACGGCGACAGCGACGGCCCCAGCATCACCCCCATCTCGCGCCGGAATTCCGGGTCCGACACCGCGTAACGGTGCTGGACCATATGTTCGAGTTTCTTTTCAGGGGTGACGAAGTTCAGCGAGATCACCACCGCGACGATGGTGAACACGATGGTGAGCAGGATCGTCCAAACCATGCGGTCTCGGCTCCAGGTCTTGCGCACGTCTTGGCTCCGGGGGAGAGGCGCGTGGCGGGGGTGCCCGCAATGTGGAGATCGCCGGCTGATCGCGATGTGAAACCGGGGTGCGAAGCCGGCGTGCGGACCGTCAGTAGAACCAGGCGAGCGCGAACAGGCCGATCATGGCGAAGGCAAGGGTCAGTTTCAGCACGACGCCGAACACGATGCCGAGCCAGGTGCCCAGGCCGATCTTTGCCGCGTCACCAAAGTCGCGCCCGCCCAGGCTGCGCCGGTGCAGCAGCTCGCCGGCAAGCGCGCCGGCGAAGGGGCCGACGAAGAGGCCGACCGGACCGAAGAAGATCCCCACCACTGTCCCGGCGACTGCGCCGAGTACAGCCTTGCGGCTGGCGCCGACCCGCTTGGCGCCGACCGCCGTCGCCCAGAAATCGATTGCCAGCGAGAACGCGGTGAGCAGGCCGAGCACGACGATGGTGAAAACGCTGATCTGTTCGAAGCCGCCTGCCCAGGCCGCCAGGAGCATGCCGCCGAATACCAACGGCAGGCCGGGCAGGGCAGGCAGCACGGTCCCGAGCAGACCGATCGCCACCAGGATGGCGGCCAGGACGTAGTAGAGCGATTGCGCTTGCATGCGGGCATCCGGAAAGGGCGGCGCGGCGATTGTGCCGGATCGGCACGCGCGGGCCGCTCACGCGGCGCTATCCGGATGCGACGGATGCCCACGTGGAAAAAGAAGCGGGCCCCGGGAGCGGGCCGCGGGGCGTGCGGGGAGGGCACCCACAGGTGTGCGTCGGGGGGTGTTGCGCGCA